>NZ_JBLRWA010000015.1:0-159624 GCF_048159585.1 Kitasatospora sp. SC0581
GGCATCTCCCGCCACTGGGCGCTGCAGCGGAACCGCCAGATCACGCCCTCGAACTGCTCCCGAAGCCGCTCGGGGTATGGTCCGAACCTCCCGATCGGCAGATAGGGCTCGATCAACTTCCACTGCTCGTCCGTCAGTTGCCTACGCGTCACGACCAACCGTTCTACCGGGTTCTGCCCTCAGGTGAGGGCAGAACCCGAAGACTGATCGCAACCTCACACAGGCCCTAGCACTGCGACCGCGATCGTTCGCCCGGGTTGCTTGATCACGCGGCGAGGACGGGCCTGCCGCCCCGGCGCAGGCCCTTCTCGCCGCGGATGCGGGCTCGCCCCTTGTGTTTGGGCGGCCGGGACGTCGTGGTGGCGGGCGTTGGCGTCGCGCCACCGTAGACAGGCGGGCAGCACACGGCTCTGGACCGTGTGGTTCGGGTGACTGGAGTTCGCCAGGGCGAACTGACGCAGTGCGCCCTCACCGGATGATCGGCGGCGTGCGGCGCCACCACGTGTGCCGGGGTCCAACGGGGTCTACTCAGGGCGCTGATCGCGCGCCACGCATACGGCTGCCGCCTGCACCGCCTCTTACTCCCGCTGGTTCGGTCCACTTTGCATCCCACGGGGATTAGGTGTCATTCCGAAACGTAAGCAAAGGACTTGGCACGTTGGCCTGATTGCGCCTTGGGATTCCCTTGAGTTTCCGGAGAGACTGCCCATGGCCCGGCAAGTCCCGTGCTCGATGAGGCGGCTACGAAGGACGGTTCCGCGGTGCCGGAAGGGCACCGGCGGGTTCCGCGGGCGTGCCGGGCGGGCGGATTTCCTTCCGAAAGGGGTACGTCATGAAGAGGCTCACGGCGGTACTGGCAGTATTCGGTTCAGGGGCACTGGCGGTCCTCGGCGTTCCCGGCACGACCGCTGCCGCTCCGGCGGCTGTGTCGTCCTGGACCCCGTACAACATCCAGAACTACAACAGTGAGCGGTGCATTCTCGGGCCCGGCCATGGAAGCGAGACCGGCCTCGCACAGGTGGAGTGTGCCGGGTATGCGGACCAGAAGTGGGAGAAGCACCAGTACCTCGGCGAGAGCTATTACTTCCTCGCCAACGTGAACAGTCGGCTCTGCCTGCTCGCACGATCCCAACAAGAGGCACGCCAGATAGACTGCGGGGCCGCCGGAGCGGATGCCGACTGGTACATCGACACCATCAATGCGGCCGACCCGCAGTGGAAGCGTCTCGTGAACAGGGCGACAGGCACGTGTCTGGTCCCCCAGAACACGAACCTGAACGTCCCGATCCTGCAGGCCACCTGCGACTACAGCACCAACCCTCCTGCCGATCAGCGGTGGCGATTCATCAACTTCTAGGATCCGAGCCCTGTTTCGCGTCGAGGCAGGGCTTTCCTCCCGGTACTGCGGTGCCGGGTCCAGGAGAGGACGACGAGCGATGCGCACTGGATCATCCCGAACAGCCCTCCGTCAGTGGTCAACCAGGTTGAAGAGCGGCCTGGCCGCGGCGGGACTGGTGGCGGTGTCCTCGGTCGGGCTGCTGTCCGCTCCGGCCCAGGCGGAGTCCATGCAGTGCACCGAACTGGTGTGTCTGTTCGTCACCGGCGGCCCTGACGGGTACGCAACGCATGCCTACAAGCGCAGTTCGGCCGCCGGCGCCTCCACCTTCGAGGGCTTCTTCGCTTTCAGCGGCCCGGGGCTCCACGCCGACACCGAGACCAAGCGGTGGTACGACTTCGAGAACACGAGTACCTTCGGCGGCCGTGGCGCGGGCCTCGTGTGCGTCCAGATGATGTACAAGCATCCGGACGGGAGCTTCGGCTACGGCTCCCAGCGGTGTGACCGGGTCTACTGAGCCTCGGGGCCCAGGTGCTCGCCCGGCGTCCCGCAGGGAGGCGCCGGGCGCGCGCGTTCCGGAACCGTTGGCGTCGAAACTGACCCGGCCATCGATGAGGCTCAGAGACCGGAGGAGGCTCCGGTGCTCCGGCTGACATAGGACCTCCATACGGCGGTGGGGCGCGGTGGCGGTGACAGCCTGCCCGTCGCCCCGGGTGCCGGGGGCGCCGAAGGTGAACTCACCGCCGTGCTTGGGCGGATGGCCCCCGGCAGGGTTGGTCAGGGCGAACTCGCGCAGGCAGTTGGATGGCGGTGGCGGCAGCCGGATCAGCGCCGGCTCCGGTCGCACCGCGTCCAGGACCTGCGCGAACGCGTCGCGGGCCAGCGAGTTGGACGCCGCCCTCGGTCCAGGGGCGGGGCGGGTGCGGGGCCGCGAAAAATTTCTTCGAACCCGGCTGCAACCCCCCGGCGGGATGGACGTCTATCAGGGTGAGAGGCGGGGAGAGCGAGCCGGCGGAGCCGGGGGGCTCGGGCCGACTCCTCGGGGCGTGACAGTAGGCGCCCGCTCATTCGATCACCACCATCACCATGTCCTTGGGGGGACTGTCACATGAACGCGTCCGTTATCGCCCGTATTGCGAAGATCGTCCCGCTGGCCGTTGTCGCCGCCGTCGGCGTCACCGCCTGCGGCCCGACCGAGGGCGGGGCCTCCGTCGCGGCTTCCGCTCCCACCTCCGCCCCGGCCGTCACCTCCTCGGCCACCCCCGGTGCGGGCGCCGTCCCGGCCGTCCCCGCCCCGGCCGCGCCGACCGCCGAGGCGGCCCCGACCGCCGCCACCCCGGCCGGGCAGGCCCCCGCCGCCGGGGCCGCAACGGCCAAGACCGACGTCAAGGCCGCCGCGAAGGCCGCGGCCAAGCCCGCCGCGCCGAAGGCCCCCGCCCCGTCCGGCGGAAGCGGTATCGGCATCACCTTCGGCGGCCTGAGCGAGGGCGGGAAGATCGGGCTGAACGACCTGGTCCCCTTCACCGTCACCTGGAAGAACAACGACGCCACCGGCACCCGCAGCGTGGCCCCGGTGGTGGCCACCCAGCAGTACGAGGGCGCGCCCTGCACCATGGTGCTCGCGATGGCGGACGGCACCCTGGAGCGCAAGGACGCCTCCGGCTGGAAGACGCTGGACCACCTCAGCCAGGGCGGCGGGATGGACTACGCGGGTACCGCCGACGACGCGGCCTTCACCCTGGCCGCCGGCGAGAGCCGGACCATCGAGTTCCGGATGCGGTTGTCCCTGGCCAACCGCCCGGGGCAGATCACGATCGAGGCGGACGCCCCCGTGCCGCACTCCAAGAACTACCTGGACATGGCGAAGGCCGAGCTGAACGCCACGGTCGTCGACAGCCACAGCCCGGAGATGCTCTCGGTGATGCCGCCGGCCAAGGGCGTGATCACCACGGACCCGATCCCGTTCAGCTTCCGGGTCTCCTCGCCGGACGGCACCGCGGGCCTGCGCCCCCGGGTGACCGTCTGGAGCTCCGAGGGGCCGACCCCGAACGACGTCACGGTGGAGGCCCGGGTCGGCGACGTGTGGAAGCCGGTCGAGCTGAAGGACGAGTGCGGCCTGGTCACGGTCGACCCGAACGTGCCGGGCGTCCGCGACGGCAACACGGTCGAGTACACCTTCCGGGCCACGTTCAAGGAGGCCCCGAAGTACGGCGCCGACGTGGACATCCGGGTGAGCGCGGAGTCGAACGGCCACCAGTCCGTCCAGCGCTCCGTCTTCCTGCGCGACGCGCGCTGACACCGCGCACCCGCGCACCCGCACCGCACTACCGCCCCGGCCTCCCACCACTCGGGAGGCCGGGGCGGTGGCGTTGGGGAAGAGGCGCCGGGACGCCGATGTCCCGGTGAGCCGGAGGGCTGCCGGTACCAGTCGTCTCCGCCGTCGGCGAGTGAGCGTCCGAGGTAGTCCCGGAGACCGCCGGCCACCCAGCGGCGGCTGTCGGTCTCGTGCTCCCAGACGAAGACGTCCGGACTCCGCGGCGTCCGCACGAAGGCGAACTGGTCGCCGCCACCGTTGTCCCCGAAGAACAGGAGTGCGTCGAACGGCATGTACAGCCCAGCGAAGGAACCGTCCGTACGGAAGTGGAGGTTCTGCTCGGCGATCTGCTCGACGCTCCAGACGGTGTCCACGCTGGTCCGCCCGACGATTCCGTTGCTCTCCAGCAGCAACTGCCTGAGCTCGGAGGGCAGTTCCTCCCCCAGCTTGCGCTCGGCCTCCGCCAGGACCGACGCGTCGGCGGGCTCCGCGAAACCGGCGTCGGGGAACGCCTCGCGGGCCGCTTGTCTCCAGGTGGTCCGGAAGCGTAGCCGTCCCGGACGACACGCCCGCTCAGCCGGGACCGGGTTCATCGTGGATGGTCAGCGATCCGGCGAGGTCGAGGTCGGCGACGGTGCCGTGCGCCCCGGCGCGGACGAGCAGCACGGCGCCGAGCGCGGTGCTCCAGAACGTCCTGGCCTCCACGGCGAGCGGCCGGCGGGCCGCCCAGCCGCGGCTGTCGACGAGCTGGCCGACGAAGCATTCGGACTGCCGGAACAGCAGCTGGAGGTGGCGGTCGACCACGGGGGCGAGTTCGGGCTTGGAGATCCCGGCGGCGAGTGCCCGCGTGACGGACGGGAGCGAGGGCATGGCCAGGACGGCGCGGGCGATGTTGCGCCGGAACGTCGCCGCGTCGGGGGCCTGGCGGCCGATGCGCTCGATCCGTCGGGCGTCGTGCAGCAGGCCGAGGAAGGCGGCGTGCACGAGCAGTGAGTCCTTGGAACCAAAGTGGTAGGTGACCTGGTTGGGGAAGACACCCGCCGCGTTCGCGATCTCCGCGACGCTCAGCTCAGCGCCGGGCCGCTCCTTGCAGAGCTCCGCGGTCGCCTCGATCAGCCGGGTCCTCGTCGCGCGACCGCGGTCCCGCGAGCGGCCCGGGGCCGGTCGGGCTCCGGTTCGCTTCTTCTCCACGCGCTCCGTCTCCTCCACGCGCCCCTTCTCCACTCGCTCGTTCTCCATCCCGAAATTGTATGTGATACAACTTGCCCCACATTCACTTGTATCGCATACAAGAAAGGCTGAGGAGCATGAACCGGACCGAAGTCGTCGTGACCGGACTCGGCGCGATCACCCCGCTCGGGGCCGACGTGGCGTCCACCTGGGAAGCCCTGCTCGCCGGCGCGTCGGGCCTCCGCGGGGACGTCCTGCGCGGGCACGAGGGACTCGGCCTCCCCGACACCGTCGCGGGGACGATGGCGGTCGACCCCGCCACGTTGCTGCCGCCGGTACAGGCGAGGCGGCTCGACCGCTCGCAGCAGGCGGCCCTCGCCGCGGCGGCCCAAGCCTGGGCCGACTCCGGAGCCCCGGAGGTGGACCCGGACCGGCTCGCCTCCGCGATCGGCACGGGCATCGGCGGCGTGGGGACGCTGCTGAAGGAGGACGACGTCCTGGAGACGGCCGGAGCCCGGCGCGTCTCACCTCGCACGGTGCCGATGCTCATGCCCAATGCGGCGGCGGCGCTGATCAGCATCGAGTACGGCGCGCGGGCCGGGGTCTTCACGCCCGTCTCGGCGTGCTCCTCCGGGGCCGAGGCGATCGCCCTGGCGGCCCGTCTCATCCGGGCCGGCGAGGCGGACGTGGTCATCGCGGGCGGGACCGAGGCCGCGACCACCCCGATCACCGTCGCCGGGTTCGCCCGGGCCCAGGCACTGTCGGGGCACACCGCCGATCCCGCCTCGGCGTCCCGGCCGTTCGCGGCGGACCGCAGCGGATTCGTCCTCAGCGAAGGCGCCGCCGTCCTGGTGCTCGAAAGCGCCGAGCACGCCGCCGCCCGGGGCGCGCGCGTCCACGCGGTGCTCGCGGGCGCCGGCATCGCCGCCGACGCCCACCACATCACAGCGCCCGCCCCCGACGGTGCCGGTCAGGTCTCCGCCATGCGCAAGGCCCTCGCCCAAGCCGGTCTGACTCCCGGGCAGATCGGTCACATCAACGCCCACGCCACCGGAACGCCGGTCGGCGACGCCGCCGAGGCGCGCGCGATCAGGGAGGTCTTCGGCCGCGCCACCGTGACGGCCCCCAAGGCCGCGCTCGGCCACCTCTTCGGCGCCGCCGGGGCGATCGAGGCGCTCATCGCCGTCCTCAGCGTGGAGCACGGCGTCATCCCGCCGACCCGCAACCTCACCGCGGCCGGCATCGGCCCCGACATCGGTCTCGACGTCGTCGCGGAGCGACGGGACGTCCCCCAGCAGGCCGTGCTCAGCAACTCCTTCGGCTTCGGCGGGCAGAACGTCTCCCTCGTCGTCACCGGCGCACGGCACCGCGCGTCCCGTACGGCCCCGGCCGCGCCATGACGGACACGGACGATCGCTCCGGCTGCCACGGGACAACGGGGTACTACGGGGTGCTCCGGCAGGACGCCTGCCGCCCGAGCCAGCCGGTCGCGGCGGAGAGTGACGGATCCCCCTCCTTACGGGTGTCCACGGCCTCGTCCGGCTCGATCGGCCCCGCGTGGATCCGGCCCGTGCGGTCCGCCTCGGCGGCGCCCGTGAGCAGGACGACCGCACCGTCCGACAACCGGTGCGCGGCGTTGCCGGTGGGCACCCCGTAGGTGCGCGCGCCGAAGCTGCGGGTGTCCGGGCGGCCGATGAACGCGATGGTGACGGCCTCGCCCGCGCTGCCCGTCCCCGGGCCGGTGAGGACGGCGACGGGCGCGCCCGGCCACGCGTCCGCGCCGTCCCCGGGGGGCTCCGCCTGCGGGGCCCCGTCCAGGAACGGCACGCCCCCGCGCACCGACCAGACGCTGCGGGTGCCGTCCGCCGTGACGAAGGCCCCCACCGGACCGTCCCCGAGCAGCGGAGCCGCCACGGCCAGCGGCGCCCACATCCCGCCGCCGCTCTCCCGGCGGAGGTCCACCACCCAGCCGCAGGCGCTCGCCCCGGCGACGGCGGAGCGGCCGCGGGCGACGTACTCGGCGTAGGTGCGCTCCGAGCCGTTCACCGCCGGAAGGTTCAACCTGGCGATGCCGCCCGGAAGTTGTTCGACCGTCGGGGCGTCGACCGTCACGGGGTCGGCGTCCACGGCCGCCGCCTCGCCGGGCGGGTAGAACCGGCTGTGACCGTCCCCGAGCGCCGCCACCGCACCGCCGACCGCCCGATGGGTGTCGGCCGTCGTCCGCGCCCCGGCCGCCCGCGCGAACGCCTCGCCCCGCAGCTTCGGCCAGTCCACCGTCGCGGTGTTCAACGACTCCCGCTGCAACAGGTCCAGCGCCTCCGACAGGTAGCCGTGCGCCTGCGCCGACATCCCCCCGGACTCCCCGGATCCCCCGGAACCTCCTGAACCTCCCGAAGCGCACCCCGCGACCAGCGCCACCGCGCCCGCCACCACCACGGCGATTCGCGCCGCTCTCATCCGCACCCCTCCCCCGGTTCGTACAGCTCCCATTCCTACCCCACGAACCGGCGAGCGGCGACGGCCGGGAGCCGCCCACGACAGCCGCTGTCTGGGACCCGCTGCCGCCCCTGCCGATCCCCGATGCCGTCCCGCAGGCCCGCCGGGTCCCGCCCGGCCGAAAACCATCGTGTGCGCAGGACCCCCCTAGATATCTCGGATGGACAGGGCGTCAGGCCGCGCGCGAGGCTTCCGGGAGGTCGGACCGGAACCATTCCCCCTACCGGAGGGATCCCCTCATGACAGCATCACCCAGGCGCCGACGGACCGTCTTCACCTCGGGGTTGGCCGCCCTCTTCGCCGTCGCCGGGTTGGGCCTCACCGCCGCCCCCGCGCAGGCCGACGCACCGCCGCGCGCCACCTGCAACCCCGAGATCGAGCCGGTCTGGGACGACATCGTGACGGCCACCGTCACCCCGGTGGTCACCGAGTTCACGTCCTTCAACGTCGTCCCCGGGACGACGGGGCAGCAGCAGCAACGGCTCTCCCAGGTGACGATGATCACCACCAAGATCAACAACAGTGCCGATTTCAACCTCAGCTACAGCTCCGCCCTGGCGCAGGTCAGCTTCAAGACCGGGTTCCAGGTCGAGACCAGCCGGGCCAACACCCGGACCACGGACACCTCCCGGACGGTGAACATCAACGCGCCGGGCAACTACGGGATCTTCCGCGGGTTCCTGCGCGTCGACGGCGAGTGGACCCGCTACCTGTGCGCCCGCTCGGGCCAGGGCACCGGGTACTGGATCAAAGCCAACCCGAACGGCACCGGCTACTACACGACGTACGGGGCGGCGAGCGAGGGCGTGGTGCTCTGCTCGTACCCCGAGCCGGCGGGGACCGTCCGCGAGGCGGCCCGCCTCGAACTCTGCAAGCACTGACCCGTGACCGCGTCCCACCCAGGAGGGAAGACCATGGCGAAGTCCGGCAAGCGCTCCACCCACCGACTCGGAGCCGTGCTCGGCAGCGTCGCCTTCGTCGGCTCGCTGCTGACCGTAGCGGCGCCGGCCGCGCACGCGGCGAATCCGCTGGACGGCTTCACCTGCGAGAGCGGCGGGTACCGCATCTTCACCCCGTACACCTATGCGAGCGACCGGATGGTGCTCGGCTGGTCCCAGGCGTCGTGGGACAACGGCTCGATCATCCAGGAGCCGTGGCAGGACGCCGCCGACCGGCAGTGGACACTGTGCGAAGAGAACAATCCGACCCGGACCGACGGCAAGTACTACAAGCTGATGGACCATGCGCGCCACTGGTGCCTCGGCATCGACCGAGCCATGACCGACGACGGCAACTGGCTGATCGACGAGCCCTGCAACTACTCGCAGAGCGAGATCTTCTTCATCCAGCCGGTGCCGGGCACCAACCTGAAGGCGATCATGGCCAAGCACAGCAACCGCTGGCTCTCGGTGGACGGCTCCAACTCCGGATCCCACGTCACCCAGGGCTCCTTCAAGGCCGACCTGTTCGAGCTCCACAAGGTCTGGTAGGCACCCGCCCGAGCGCCCGTGGGGGCCTTCCGGCAACGGAACCCGGCCGGAAGGCCCCCACGGGCTGCACCGGAATCACCGTCGGCCGATTCGGCGAGCTCAACATCTTCACCTGCCCGAACGATCCTGGACATCCGCACCGCTGGAGCATCCAGTAGCCCACGGGAGGCGGCCCGTCGGCTCGGACCTCGAGCGGCGCCGCGCTGTCTGCTTCGTCACTCCGGATACAGCGCCGCCAGGTGTGGCAGCCGTCGGCTCAGCTGGTCACCGTCGCCGAAGTCGAAGTTCCAGGCCGGGTCCAGCGGCGGGTACGGAACGGTGAGGGCCTCGTCGGGGAGGTCCTCACCGGTGGCTTCCCGGTAGGCGCTCCAGGCGATGCTCAGGGCTTCTTCACATTCGATGTCGATCCCGTCGGCGGCGTACGCCTGTACGGCCGGGAGCGCGGCGAGCCGGTCCGGGTCGGTGATGACGCTGTCGAAGGTCGTGCGGCCCTGTGTGATCAGCCAACCCCGGAAGTAGTCGAAACCGTCGTCGGAGCAACCGCCGTTGATCAGGTAGGCGGCGCCCCACAGCGGAGCCCGGTACGAGTCGGCCATCAGGTTCCGCAGGACCTGCTCGGCGGCGACGATCTCCCCGGCGGGGCGGAGCGCGAGTAGCGCGCCGGCCCGGATCGCGACCGCGTGGCCGTTGTCCGGGGCCGGCACTCGCGAGCGGGCTTCCTCGATCAGGTTCCAGAACTGCTGGGTCTCCATGGTGGTTGAGCATCGCACCGGACTCTGACAGCACGGCCAGGAGACGGACCGTGCCCGCCGCGACGGACCGCCCAACCAGGAGCGGACGCCTCTCCAAGGGCTCGAAGCCGTCCGGCCGGGCGTCCGGCTCCCGACGTCACGGGAGGCCGGCTCGTGAATCTCCGCCCGGTCCTGAGTCGTTGGCGACTCCACACCAGTGCCGCGTTGGAACGCTCCTTCACAGGCGGGGTGATGATGGCATGGCGCGGGTGGCGAGGTGGACCATGAGGCGCCCGGGCTACGGGTCGAGCCGCCGCTCGTACGGGCCCGCTCCGCCGGCGGGCGTCAGCGCAGTGCAAGGACCTGGCCGGGCAGGAGCAGGTCGGGGTCGTCGCCGATGGTGTCCTGGTTGAGTTCGTAGAGGGCGGGCCAGCCGCCGTCCGTGGCGAAGGCCTCGGCGATGCCGCCGAGGGTGTCGCCGGGTTCCACGGTCCAGGTGTCCGGGCAGTCCTCGTCGTCGTCCGTGCAGACCGGAGCGGGGGCGTCGGCGTGGGATGGCGGGGTGGCGGAGGCATGGGGCCGGGTGTGCGCCGGCCGGTGGCTGCCGGTGTGAGCGGCCGGGTGGTCGCCGCTGTGTGCGGCACGGGCTCCGCAGGCCGGCCACGGGGTCAGGCCGCGGCGCTCGGCGAGGTGTTCGGCCACGGCGATCTGCTGTTCGCGGGTCGCCCGGTCCGCGCGCGGCGCGTAGGCGAGGCCGCCGTTCGAGCGCCAGGTCCCGCTGTCGAACTGCAGCCCCCCGTAGTAGCCGTTGCCGGTGTCGGCCTGCCAGCGCCCTCCGCTCTCGCACCTGGCGACGGCATCCCAGTCCACTCCCGTTCGGACCCCCGCGCTCGCCGCGGCGGCGGACGCTGTTGCCGTACCGCCGGCGATGGCGACGGCGAGCAGGGACAGCAGAACGACGACCAGGCGACGGGCCACGGACAGCGGTGACATGAACGCTCCGTACTCCGGGAACAGGGACCGGGCACCGAAGTGCCCCTCCCACCCATGCACCTGACGCCCTCGACGAGCAGGAGCGCAGCGCCGATCTCGCTCGACCGGCGGCTCGACACCACTCGAACGCGCGACCAGGCTACCGGGCTACCGGGCTACCGGGCCGAGCGATCGCCCGAGGGGGGCCCGGAACGCCACCTCGGGCCGTCCGGGTGGGCCACTCGTGATCCACGGCGGGGCTCCGACCCGCGGCCGCGCCCTTGGGGCCAAGGACGGGGGCAGCGGTCGGGAGCCGGGCGCCGCCCGGGGCTCGGCTCTGCGGTCGGGCCCCGGGAACGGTGGATAGCACTTTTGCTGGCTATCCGTCAAAACCCTGACGCATTGGGCTTGTTCGGGCTCGTCGTTTACGCTGGGCGGCGGTTCGATCACGCAACTGGTGTGTCTGAGGGGGCTGAGACGATGGCAGGGTTCCGAGTGAATCCGCAGGACCTGCGCGACGCGTCGAAGAGCGGCTACGCGGTGGCGAAGGGCATCCAGCAGGACTGGGCGGAGGCGTTCGGCCACGCGCCGCCGGCCCTGGGCCTGCCGAACTGGTCTTTCGAAGGAGCGGCCCAGGCCGCCCTCCACGACCTGGGCGAGCACATCGACCGCATCACCACCAGAACCCTGGCGGAGGCGGCCGGCAACCTGTCCATCATCGCCAGGAGTTACGAGAACACGGACAACGGCGCCGCCTCGACGGTCGACGGCGCCGGTGCGCAGACCGGGACAGGGGGGCAGGGCTGATGCCGCACTACTGGGGAATGATCAAGGAAGCCGATGTCGGCACGCTCAGGACGGCCGTCCAGGTCCTGACGACCTTCGAGGGCAGGTACAAGCAGCAGGTCACCGCCTGGCAGACGATGCAGCGCACCCTCGCCTCCTCGTCCTGGCACGGCCAGGCGTCGGACGCGACCACCACCGCGCTCCAGAACCGCACCAACCAGCTGCTGCTCGTCGACCAGTTCATCGAGGACCTGCGCCGGATGCTGACCGACGGCATCGACAGCGTCCTCCTCCTGCAGGCACGCCAGCAGACGCTCATCACACGGGCGACCGGCAACTGCCTGGAGATCGTCGCCGCCGACGTGAACGCCACACCGGTGGTGCGCGTCCTGCCGCCCGACCAGCACTCCCGCAACGACCCCGAGTGGCGCAAGGAGGTGGAGGCCGCCCGGGACCGCCTCGTGACGGACATCGACGCCCTGTGCACCTCCGCCCGGGGCGACGACGACCGCCTCGCCCGTGCCCTGGCCGCCTTCGACTACATCGCCAAGCAGGACGGGGACTACTACCCGGAGAAGGTCGCCGAGATCACCAAGGCCGTCGCCGAACTCGACCGGATGCCGGGCGGCGGCGTAGGGAGCGGCGGCGGCAACCCCGAATCCAACCGGGCGTGGTGGGACTCCCTGCCCGAGGCCACCCGGCAGCAGCTCATCCAGGACCGCCCCGGCTGGATCGGGTCCCTGGACGGCGTGCCCGCCGAGGTCCGTGACCAGGCCAACCGGGCCTGGCTGCCCCAGCTCCGCGAGGAGATGGCGCGAGAACTCACCGGCCCCCCTTCGCAGAACATCACCCAGGCGAACCTGGACGGCCTCGACGCCCTCCAGAAGCAGATCGACACCCCCGGCGTACCGCCCCAGCTCCTGCTCAGCGTGGACGACCCCCGCTCGGTGTCCCACGTCCCGGGCGCCGTCCTCGCCTACGGCAACCCCGACACCGCCACCCACATCGCCGCCTACGTCCCGCCCAACCCGGCGGTGGGGACCCTTCCCGCGGACGCCACCGCCGCACGCAACCTGGCCGTCGCAGCCGGGAAGGCGGACCCGACGAAACCGACCGCGAGCATCGTCTTCACGAACCTCGGCCCGGCCGGCGACCCGTACCAGACCCCCACCGCCTCACTCAGCCCGCTGCGCGACGGCGGCCAGACCATCCACGGCACGTACAACGGACTGCGGGCCTCCCACCGCGACGGCAACGCCACCCTGAGCGAGGTCGCCGCCCCCGCCGACGGCTCCGGGTTCGCCGTCGCCAGCACCCCCCTCGCCGACACGGGCAAGCCCGGGTGGAACTTCACCCCCGACTCCATCGTCGCCAGGACACCGGGCGGCCCCGACGACCCGTCCTCCCGCCACACCGCCGCCAACGCCATCGTCGGGCGCCGGTAACGGCCCCGGGAACAACGGCCCGGGTGTCACACGGTCCGCCTATCCTCGCGGTATGAGCTTCAGGGGGTACTGGGTCGTGATGCCGGTGCCCGTCGACGTGGTCGCCGACGTGGCCCCGGTGTTCACGCCCCTGATCGACGCCCAGGCGGCGGCAGGCCGCGAGGGGCTGGAGCGGTGGCGCCACGAAAGCCCGGGACGACCGGACGTGACGGAGCTTCACGACCTGGCCGCCCCCTACCTCCTCGACGACCACCTCGACGTGCTCTTCGGGATCTGGGGCACCCACGAGGCGGCCGGCCCGTTCCTGAAGTCCTCCTGCCGCAAGGGCTACCCCGCCGTCGGCCTCGCCCACGCGCTCCGAGCCGAGCGGTTCCTCGCCCTGCCCGGCTGGTTCGGCCACTTCGTCCTCACCCTGCAGGAGGTCCGCGCCACGCTCCCCGCCGTCCAGGCCGCACTCGACCTGACACCCGACCAGCGCAGCACCGTGGAGCAGCGCCTGTACGACATCCTGGACGAAGTCTCGGAAGAGGACGCCGCCGCCCTGCTCGACGACCTCGTACCGGTCTGGCGAAGAGCCGCCGCCACCGGGCAGGGCCTCATCGGCGCCCAGGCCGTCCCCTGCTGAACACACCTGCCACCACCGGCTGTTGACAGGATCGGGCCGCATGAGCCACATGCGGTGCGGAGAAGGCCGCAGGCAAGCCTCCGCACTGGCGGGGCCGATGGGGCGTCGTGGTCGGTGCGGTGTGCGGACCGGCGGGCCACAGGTCCGCGCTGGCGCGCACCGCGGCGGGAGGGCCCGGCAGCGGTGCTGAGCCGCAGTCCGCCGACGGGCGCCTGTACCGGCAGCGGCATTCGGGGTCACCCGAGATCAGAGGTCGCCGCCGTAGATCGCGGCGTCGCCGGACCCCTCGTACGGGCCGTAGTCGCTGCCGGTGCGGGCGACGGTCTCCCGGGCCCCGCGCCCGCCGAGGAGCGCGGCCCGGGCGGCGAAGTCCGGCAGCAGCAGGCGCAGCGCCCGGCGTCCGTACAGCGCGGTCAGCAGCCCTGCCCCATCGGGCCCCGACGGTGTGCCACCTGGCGCTGCCGCCCCGTTCAGGGGGTGCCGGCGGCGCAGCTCGCGAAGCAGCCTGTGTCCGGCGAGGGTGCGGGCCGGAGCGCAGAGCAGCATGAGCGGTAGTACGGCCATGGGCAGGCCCGTCCACCAGGTACCCCGCGCGGTGGCGAGCGCGCCCATGGCGCACGTGGCAGTGGCCAGCACGCTGGATGCGGCCAGCCGGGCCGGACCGCAGCGCAGGCCGCGGCGGACCAGGTCGGTGCGGGTCTCCTCGCGGGCCCGCCGCACGGGTGGGGTGGTCACGGCGTCGGCCCAGGACAGGTCCCGGCCGAACGCCGTCCGCGCTGCCCGGTGCAGTGGAGTTGCGTCCTGCCCTGAGTGGGCGTGCACCACCCGCCGCAGGCGGCCGCGTCGGTCGGTGTCGAGCACCCCCGCGAGGTGCAGTTCGACGACGACCACCACCAGTGCGGCCTTCGATCCCCCACGGACCCCCGCGATCGCCGCGGCTGCCAGGCCGTCAGTCCTCCCCCGGGCCGGGTGCCATCGCAGCAGCGCCGCCCCGAGGAGCGCGGCCACCGCGCACACCACACCGACCGATCCCATCAAACCCCCCTGAAGCACGGACCACCCGACGGCCCTCCCCCGGCCACCGTTCCCGCAGGATGACAGAGCGGGAAGGCGACGCCAAGCGGCCGACCAGCCCGACCGCCATGCCACCGGAGCGCGATGAGAGCGCGGACGGCGATCCCGTCGAGCGTGCCGACGGCCTTCGTCTGTCCATGGGCCAGGCGGACGCGTGGAAGTCCCAGGGGTCGACGTCCTCGGTTCGGGCCACCCCGCGCAAGCGGAGCGAGCGATCGTACGGCGGGTGCACGCTGGAGATCGGCTACTTCCTCGGCCGGCGGCACCGATCCGCGGACGCCGGATCAGGGACGCCGGATCAAGGGCGCCGTCCTTCGGGAGGGCGCCCTCACGCCACCGCGCAGGTCCCCGCCGGACCGTGACCCGGCCTCAGCCGGTCCGCTCCGCTGCCCTGGCCTCCCCGCGCGACGGTGTCGTCGCCTACAGTGAGAGCTTCTTGCGGGCGGGGCCTGGTGGCGGCACGAGCAGGGAGGGGGCCGGAATGGAGCGACGCGTACGTCGGACCGCGGCGGCCGCGCTGTCCTGGGCGTTCCTCGCGGCCTGGGCCGTCTGCCAGGTCCTCCTCGGCACGGCGACGGGCGCGGCGCAGCCGGCCCCCGGCACGCCGCCCGCCGTCGCCGCCCCGGCGGCCCCCGCCGTCGCACGGCTCGGCCCGGCGGGCGCGGAGGTCCGGCGCGCTGCGGACCGCCCCCGCCACGACGTCGCCCAGCGGCAGACGGCCGCCGCCGAGGCCGGTGTCCGGCTGCCCGCGCTGCCGCCGGTCGCGCTCCCGTCCGCCCGGACGGACGCCCCCCGGCCCCGGCCCGGGATGTACGCCCCGGGGCCGCGCCAGGAGCGGGCGCCGCCGTCCGATCGCTACGACCCCCGCCACACCCGCGGTCCCCCTTCCACCCGGTCCAGCTGACGTTCCACCGCGCCCGCCGACCCGGGTGCCGCGGCCTGCCCGCGGCCCGGACGGGAGGGCTCCGGCCACCGTGCCCGGAGCGTTCCCGGCGGCGCGCCGTCCCCTCGCGTCCGCCCGTCCCGGGTGCGGCGTCCCCCTGCGGACGCCCGGCTCCCGCGGACCGCCCGTGGAGTACCCATGCCTATTCGCCGTGCCGCGTTCTGGCGCGCGCTCGTCGCGCTCGCCGTCGTCGGCGTCTCGTTCTACGTCGCCCTGACCACCCCGCCCCGCCTCGGGCTCGACCTGCGCGGCGGCACCCGGATCGTCCTGGAGACCCAGGACTCGCCCACTGTCCGCGCCGACGCGGACGCCACCGACCGGGCGCTGGAGGTGCTGCGCCGCCGGGTCGACGGTCTCGGGGTCGCCGAACCCTCGCTCGCCCGCGCCGGGGAGCGGCGCATCGTCGTCGAACTCCCCGGCGTCCAGGACCCCCGCGAGGCCGCCGGGGTCATCGGCCGCACCGCCCAGCTCACCTTCCACGCCGTCACCGCGACCGCCGACGGCCCGGCCGGCCCCCCGGCGGCGGACGGCTCCCGGGTCCTCGCCGACCCCGGCCTCCCCGGCGGCCACCTGCGGCTGGGGCCGCCGGTACTGACCGGCGACGGCGTCAAGGACGCCTCGGCCGTCCTCGACACCCGGACGGGCCTCGGCTGGAGCATCGACCTCTCCTTCCGCGGCTCGGCCGGCGACGCCTGGGCCCGGCTCACCGGGGAAGCCGCGTGCGCCGCGCCGGCCGACCCCGCCCGCCGGGTCGCCATCGTGCTCGACGACCGCGTCCTGTCCGCCCCCGGCGTCCAGGACAGCGTGCCCTGCGGGCAGGGGATCACCGGTGGTTCGACCCAGATCACCGGCGGTTTCTCGGCCGACGAGGCCCGCGATCTCGCCGCCCTGGTCAAGGGCGGTGCCCTGCCCGTACCGGTGACGGTGATCGAGCAGAGCACCGTCGGCCCCACCCTCGGCGCCGAGGCGATTCGGGCCAGCGCCCTGGCAGCGGCCATCGGCCTGCTCTGCACCGGGGCCTTCGTCATCGCGGTGTACCGCCTGCTCGGTGTGCTGGCCACCGTCGCCCTCGCCCTCTACGGACTGATCTCGTACGCCGCCGTGGTCGCGCTCGGCGCGACGCTCACCCTGCCCGGGCTGGCCGGCTTCGTGCTCGCCATCGGCATGGCGGTGGACGCCAACGTGCTGGTCTTCGAACGGGCCAGGGAGGAGTACACCGCTCCTCGGGCGGCCAGCCCCGGCAGGGAGCGGGACCTTCGGCGCCCGCTGCGCGTCGGGTTCGCGAAGGCATGGAGCGCGGTGGCCGACTCCAACGTGACGACGCTGCTCGCCGCCGGTCTGCTCTTCGTGTTCGCCACCGGCCCGGTCAAGGGCTTCGGGGTGACGCTCTCGATCGGCGTACTGGCCTCGATGTTCTCGGCCATGCTGATCACCCGGCTGCTCGCCGAGTGGGCGGTGCGCCGGCCCGCCGTCGCCCGGCGGCCCGCCCTGACCGGCATGGCCACCGTCGGCCGGCTCCGGACCCGGCTGACCCGGCGGCCGCCCCGGCTGATGCGCCACCGGCGGCGCTGGCTGGGCGCCTGCGCCGGGCTGCTGCTGCTCGCCGTGGCCGGGATCGGCGGGCGCGGCCTGGACTTCGGCGTCGAGTTCACCGGCGGTCGGGTGGCGCAGTACACCGCCGCGCAGCGGGTCGACGCGGACGCCGCCCGCGCGGCGGTGGTCGGCGCCGGGTTCCCGCAGGCCGTGGTTCAGACCACCGGCGACACCGGGGTGTCCGTCCGCACCAAGGAGACCGGCGACGACCAGCAGCAGCGCATCCGGGAGGCACTCACCGGCGTCACCGGCGAGCTGTCCGTGGAGCGCGACGAGCTGATCGGGCCGAGCCTCGGCAGCGAGCTGCGCGGCTACGCGCTGGCCGCGCTCGGGCTCGCGGTCGCCGCCCAGCTGCTCTACCTCACGATCCGCTTCCGGTGGGCCTTCGCGGCCGCAGCGGTGATCGCGATGGCGCAGGACCTGCTGCTCGTCCTCGGCCTCTTCGCCTGGCTGGGCAAGCCGGTGGACAGCGTCTTCCTCGCCGCGCTGCTCACCATCGTCGGGTACTCGGTCAACGACACGGTGGTGGTCCTGGACCGGCTGCGCGAGCTGCGCCGGACCGGGACGAAGGCGAGCTGGGCGGATCTCGCGGACCGCGCCGTGGCGCAGACCCTCCCCCGGACGGTGAACACCGGCATGGGGGCGCTGTTCGTCCTGGTGGCCCTGGCGGCCTTCGGCGGCGACTCGCTCGCCGACTTCTCGGTGGCGCTGCTGGCCGGGGTCCTGCTGGGCACCGCGTCGACGGTGTTCACCGCGATGCCGGTGGTCGTCCTGCTCCAGGAACGGTTCCCGGACCGGCCGCAGGAGGCCGAGGAGGCACCGGCACCTCACGCGGCGGGCGCGGCGCGGGCGCGCGACCACAACGGGGCGGTGGTCTGAACCGCGCCGTATCGACGGACTGAGGTCCGGCCATGACCGACTCGACTGGGGAATCCTCCGATCCGGACGGCTCAGCAGGATGCGAACGGGCACTGCTCCGTTTGCCTACCGACCGGCGATGGCTAGGTTCGCGCGACCAACAAGCGTGTGGTGCGACCGCCGACGTGCTCTCGCACTGCTGAGCCAGGCCCGATGAGGTCGGGGCCGGGGCTCGCTCCTATGCTTGCGGCACCGATGAAGGAGGACAGTGGAGTTCACCGCGCCAGTTCCGGAGCGAAGGCTTGGGCCGTATCCGTTGGACGAGGACGGAATCACGTCCCTGCTGACGCGTTATGGGTTCGGTGACTCCTGTCTCCGTCGCGTCATCCTTGATCAGGAATACGGTGCCCGGGCGGTACGAGGACGGGCCGTCAGGCTTGTGATCGATGCCAGGGTTGTCAGCGATGATCTGCGCTGGGAGCCCGTGTGCCTGGATCTCGTGGACGTGCGGCGGTTTCGCATCGACGAGAGCATCGGGTTCAGCTGGGTGCTCTACGACCCACCGCAGTTCACACACTTCGATGGACGGTTGCAGGTGGATCTCTGCTCCGAGCGTTTCGGCGCGCTGCGGCCGGCGAGTTCCGAGGAGGTCTTCGAGGGATCGGCACTGGTCTTCGAGGCAACCGGCGGCGCCTGGAGCGTCCTGCAGCCGTGGAGTCGGTGAGACCGCTCTCCAGGGCCTGTGTCGGATATCCGGCGCCAGCCGCGATTCAAGCGTCCGGCTGCGCCTGAGGAGATCTCGGTGCTGGGCGGGGCAGGCACCGGCGGCACACCAACTGCGGGGCATGCCCCGCCCGCGAAGCTGCCGCCCCGCCGCCCCGGTGTGACGACCAGGACGGCGGGGCGGCAGCAGTCACACCGCGCTCGGGGCGCCGTCGGGTCTCAGGGGCGGGGGGCGATCTTCAGGTCGCCCCGGGTGACCTGGCGGATGTGGGGGCCGGCCAGCAGGTCGTGCGGGTAGCCGAGTTCGATGCGGCCGGCCTCGTCGAGGCGGTCCGACTGGGCGGCGCTGAGTTCGACCTCCAGGGCGCCCAGGTTGTCCTCCAGCTGCGTGAGCGTGCGGGCGCCGACGACGGGCGCCGTCACGCCCGGCCGGTGCAGCGTCCAGGCGAGCGCGACCTGCGCGGGTGTGCGGCCCAGTTCGGCGGCGACCTCCTTCACGACCTCGGCGACGGCGAGGGCGCGTTCGGTGACCATGCCCAGCCCGGCGTTGAAGCTCCTCCGGGTGCCCTCCCCCGCGCCGGCGGCCGCCGCGGTCAGGTCGGCGCGGCCGTACGTGCCGGTGAGCAGGCCGCCCGCCAGCGGGGAGTACGGCAGCACGCCCAGGCCCATCTCCCGTGCCATCGGGACGAGATCGCGTTCCGCCGCCCGGTTGAGGAGGTTGTACTCGATCTGCAGGGCGACCAGCGGGGACCAGCCGCGCAGGTCGGCGACCGCCTGCATGCGCGAGACCTCCCAGGCCGGGACGTTGGAGACCGCCACGTACAGGACCTTGCCCTGCCGGACCAGGTCGTCCATGGCGCGCAGGATCTCCTCGACCGGCGTCGTGAAGTCCCACACGTGCAGGTACAGCAGGTCGAGGTAGTCCGTGTTCAGCCGCCGGAGGCTGGACTCCACCGAGGCGAACATGCTCTTGCGGTGGCTCCCCGTGGAGTTCGGGTCGCCCGGCCGGCGCAGCGTGGTGTACTTCGTCGCCAGCACCAGGCCTTCGCGGCCACCCCGGGTGAACTCGCCCAGCTGGCGTTCGGAACTGCCGTCGGTGTACGTGCTGGCGGTGTCGATGAAGTTGCCGCCGCGCTCGACGTAGGCGTCGAACAGCCTGCGCGCCTCTGCCTTCTCCGCGCCCCAGCCGAACTCGGTGCCGAACGTGGCCGTGCCCAGCGCGAGCGGTGAGACCCGCAGTCCGGAACGGCCCAGCAGCCGGTAGCTGTCGAGGGTGAGTGCCATGGTGACCTCCCGTGTTCGTGATCCGTCGTCGACAGCGAGTCTGCGGCGGCGACGGGGCGCGGATAAGGGAGGGGACTTCCTGGGAACATCTGTCCTACCCTGGCTGTTGCGCCGGTCATGACGACCTCCGCGCCGGACAGGACCCAGACCCAGGAGCTGGCCGCGTTCCTGCGCAGCCGGCGCGAACGCCTGGATCCCCGGGACGTCGGCCTGCCGGCGCGCCTCCGGAACCGCCGCACCCCGGGGCTGCGCCGTGAGGAGGTCGCCGAACTGGCCGGGGTCAGCGTCGACTACGTCGTCCGGCTGGAACAGGCCCGCGGGCTGCGTCCCTCCCCCGACGTGCTCCAGGCCCTGGCCCGGGCGCTGCGCCTGGCCCCCGACGAGCGCGCCTACCTCTTCGACCTGGCCCTGCGGCGGCCCCCCGGCGCCGACCGGCCCGCCACCGCCGCCGCGCCGCCGCTCGCCCGGCTGGTCGCCGACCTCGCACCGCTGCCCGCCATGCTCCTGAACCACCGCTACGACATCCTGGCCTGGAATGCCGAAATGGCGGGACTGATGGTGGACTTCGACGCCCTGCCGCCCCCGCAGCGCAACGCGATGTGGCTGTGCCTCATGCATCCGCGGGTGCGGGAGTTCTACCTCGACCGCGAACGCGTGGTGCGGGAGGGGATCGCCCACCTGCGCGCCGCGTGGGCCGCCTACCCGGAGGACCGGGCCCTGAGCGGCCTCATCGCCGAATTCACCGCCGGTGACGAGGAGTTCGCGCGCCTATGGGCGGAGCGGGACGTCCGGGTCAACGGCCGCGGCCACAAGGCGCTGCGACACCCCGAGGCCGGCGTGCTCACCGTGCAGTTCGAGACCCTCAGGCCGCTCCAGGACCCGGACCAGCTACTGGTGATCTACCGTGCGGCGGACGCGGAGAGCCAGGCGGCCCTGGACCGGCTGCGCGCAGCTGCCGCCGGGCCGCGGCAGGGGCCTGACGGGCTCTCGCACGCGCCCGGCTCCTCGCACCGGCCCTGACCGTCGGCCGCTCACCACGGAGCGGCAGAGGCGGCACCTGTACGTGGAGTCAGCCGAGGTCGAACTGCCAGTACGCGGTGTCTCGGAACCCGGGCGACTTCGGGGCGACCTCCACCGTGACCGGGCCTCCCGCCTTGTCGGGCTTCACCCGCACCGGCACGGTGCGCTTCTGCTCCGTGCCGAGGGGCGGTGTGAGGGCGGTGACGGTCGCGGCCTGGTCCAGGAAGGTCATGCTCGCAGCAGGGACGGGGGCGGAGCCGTAGGCGGAAGGGGTGGACAGCGGGCCGGAGTCGATGGCCTTCCCCGCCCGGACCACGACGGCGGCGGCACCACCGGTCGTGCCGACGCCGGTGTCGGGGGACGTCCCACCGGGGCGCAACTCCTCACCCGTGCCGTTGTCGTAGGTGATCGTGAGGCTGTAGCTGCCGTCGGGTTCCCGGCGGGGAGGGCCCACGGTGATCCTCAGTCCGTCGTCGTAGCGGGCGGTCCCGCCGGCGCCCAGGGGCTCGACGACGCTTCCGGGGCCTTTGACGTACCCGTGCTGGGTCAGGGAGTCCTCGAACTTGGCCAGCGCCATGGCTCCCAGGACGACCAGGGCGGTGAGGACCGCCAGCGCGACCCCGAGGACGGTGGCCCAGCGCGGGGTGTCGGAGGGCCGGGGGCAGGCGGGAGCCGCGTTCGTGTCCATGCGGGTCACGGTAGGGAAACAGCTGGTCGGAACGCATGAGCGGACGTACTCAAGGGCCCCTGAGTAGGCCTACGCGGTGCAGGTGCGGTCGCGGGCGGGGAGGTGTCCGGTGGCGAGGTAGGTGTTGACGGTGGTGTCGACGCAGGAGCTGCCGTGGACGCCGTAGTTGGCGTGCTGGTTGGCGCCCGCGAGGGTGAGCAGGCGGGAGCTGGGGAGGCGGTCGTGCAGGGCGGTGCTGCGGGTGTAGGGGACGCGGGGGTCGCCGGTGGAGGCGACGATCAGGGCCGGGGTGTCGTGGCGGACCCGGACGGGGGCTTCGCGGGGGCGGTCCCAGAAGGCGCAGGGGGTGATGTTCTCGGTCAGCGGGGCGAACAGCGGGTGGGCGGCGCGGGCGCGTTCGATGTCGTTCCAGTACGTCTCGGGGTCGTGCGGGGCGGGTGCGTCTCCGCACAGGATCGCGGTCTGGGCGCTGCCGGTGCTGGAGCCGGAGGGGGTGAACACGGAGCGCAGGAGGTCGGCGAAGGCGGGCGGCAGGGTGGAGGGGTGGCCCTGGGCGGCCCGGGCGAGCAGGGACATCTGCTCGGCCAGGGAGGCGCGCGCCGGGTCGGTGTCATCGGCCATCCCCGTGAAGAGCAGGGCGGGGACCTGGCTGTCGTCGAGGCGGAAGGTGTCGGGGGCGGTGCCCACGGTGAGCGGTTCGCGGGAGGAGGCGGCGATGACGCCGTCGAGGGTGGCGCGTACCTCCTCCCGGGTGCGGCCGAGGCCGTAGGTGGTGTCGCGGGCGGCGGTCCAGTCGGCCCAGTCGTCGTACGCCTTCTCGTTCTCGGCCTCGGTTCCCTTCATGAGGCGGGGGTTGTAGCGGTCGGGGTCCAGGGCGCTGTCGAGGACCACCCGGTCATAGCGGGTGGGGAACATCTGGGTGTAGGCCGTGCCCAGGTAGGTGCCGTAGGAGTAGCCCAGGTAGGAGATCCTCCGTTCGCCGAGCGCGCCGCGCACGACGTCGATGTCCCGGGCGGTGTTGCGTGTCGTGACGTGCGGCAGGACGTCGGCGTTGGTGGCCCGGCAGCGGTCCGCGACGTCTCTGGCCCGGGCGGTCTGGCGGTCGAAGCCGGCCCGGTCGGGGCCGGCCGACAGCAGGCCGGGCCCGGAGGGCAGACCGCAGTCCAGGGGGGTGCTACGGCCGGTGAAGCGCGGGTCCATGCCGATCACGTCGTAGCGGGTGCCGGTTTCCTTCATCACGGGGCGCACGGTGAGCCCGATGCCGAGGCCTGGGCCGCCCGGGCCTCCGGGGTTGACCAGGAGGGAACCGATCCGGTGGCGGGTGTCGGTGGCCTTCAGGCGGGACACGGCGACGGTGATGGTCCTGCCGCCGGGGTCGCCGTAGTCGAGGGGTACGGTCACGTCCGCGCAGCGCGCGCCGGCGGCGTCGAGGGCGCGGCCCGTCCGGTCCTCCCCGCCCCGAGCGCAGCCGTGCCAGTCCAGGCGCTGCTGGTAGTAGCGGCCGAGTCCGGCGGCAGGGGCCGCGTCGACGGCGGCGGCCGGCGTCGCGGCGAGGGCGGCGGGTGCGACGGCCAGGCAGGTGGTGAGGCCCGTGGCGAGGACGAGCCCCACGGCCGAGGCGCGCCGGACGGTGGTGCCGGTGATGGTCATGCTGCTCTCTCCCGGAGGGGTGACGGACGCGTCCGGCCCGGAGGAGGTCCGGGCCGTGCCGGTCGAGCCTCTCAACGCACCTGCTCCGAAGACATCGCCCTGTGACACGAAGTGGCGGTACGTCAGACGCACCAGGGCGGGCCTTCGGCATACGACCGGCGTACCATTCCGCCCGTGCCTTCCGCAGGGCGGACGCGGTACCGGAACGCGTCGAGGGGGCCGTCGGAGTCGATAGGTAGTAGTCCCGCCCCCTGGACGACTTCGGCGCCTTCGGCATCGTCGAGCGGTGGTGGAGTCGACTCAGCGGGCCGTCGCGGGAACGAGGTGGTCGAGGCCCTGGGCACTTCCCGTCGCCGCCTTGATCGAGCGGGGCAGCATGACGCGCTCGTAGGCGCGGACGGCGGCGCCGACGCTGGATTCGGTGACGAGGGCGTGGGCGAGGTCGGCGCCGTCGAGCATGGCGAGGTTGGCGCCCAGTCCGACCGGGGGCATCAGGTGTGCGGCATCGCCGAGCAGCGTCACTCCGGGCACGTGCGTCCAGGCGTGCGGGACGGGCAGCACGTGCAGGGGCCGGTTGACGAAGCCGTGGTCGCTGTCGCGCAGGATCCGCAGCAGGCTGTCGTCCCAGCCGTCGAACATCTCCGACAGGTGCTCCCGCACGGCCCGTTGGTCGCCGAGGTCGAGTCCGGCGGCCGTGTGCCAGTCCTGCGGCTCGCGCAGCGCGAGGTAGCCGCGGATGTGACCGTTGCTGTTGCGCTGGGCGACCAGGGTCCGGCCGACGCCCTTCGCCAGCAGCGATCCGTTGCCGACCAGTCGGGCGAGTTCGGGGTGGCGGGTGTCGCACTGGTCGAAGCCGGTCTCGACGAAGGTGACACCGGTGTAGTGGGGTACGGCGGGTGACAGCGCCGGGCGGACCCGTGACCAGGCGCCATCGGCACCGACCACCAGGTCGAACTCCTCGGACGTACCGTCGCCCAGCAGCAGCCGGCACGTGCCGCCCGCCAGCGGGGTGACCCCGGCGGCGGCACGGTCCCACCGCACCGTGTCCGGGGCGAGCGAGTCCAGCAGCAGGCCGCGCAGTTGGCCGCGGTCGATCTCCGGCCGGCCCCCGCCCGCGGTCGGCCCCCGCTGCGCGAGGAGGGCGCCGGTGGCATGGTCGAGCACCCGCCACTCGTCGCCCTCGGGGCGGGCGAGGGCATGGAACCGGTCGAGCAGGCCTGCCGACCGCAGGGCGGCCTGGCCGGTGTCGGCGTGCAGGTCGAGGGAGCCGCCCTGCGGGCGGGCGTCGGCGTCGGCCTCACGTTCGAACACCGTGACGGCGCGGCCGTGTTGCTGCAGGATCCGGGCACAGGTCAGGCCGCCGGGGCCGGCGCCGACGATCGCGATGCGGGGGGCACGGGCAGTGGGCATGGGTGCGTCCTTCCGGTGGTGGGCGGGTCGCCGGTCGGCCCGACACCACCAAGAAAGCACACTCGCTAAATAAGTGCAATGACTACACTTTCAGAGTGGATGCACTTCGGGCTATGGTGGTCGGGTGACCGAAGCGATTGGGCGCCGCGAGCGCAAGAAGGCCCAGACCCGCCAGTCCCTGGCCGACGCCGCACTCGAACTCTTCCTCGAACACGGCTACGACCAGGTCGGTGTCAAGGACGTCGCCGACGCCGCGGACGTCTCGGTGACCACCCTGTTCAAGCACTTCACCAGCAAGGAGGCGCTGGTCTTCGACCAGGACGACGACCTGGAGGCGGCCCTCGTCGCGGCCGTGCGCGAGCGGCCCCCGGGCCGCTCGGTCCCACAGGCGCTGCGCGAGCACCTGCTGCTGACCCAGACCCGGTTCGCCATTCACGCCGCCGACCCGCGGTTCGCCGACTTCACCCGCCTGGTGCAGGACACCCCCGCGCTGCGCGACTACTCCCAACGGATGTGGACCCGCCACGAAACGGCCCTGGCGCGGGCCATCGCGCAGGCCGTGGACGCGCCCGACGACGACGTCAGCTGCGTCGCCCTGGCCCGGTTCGCCCTGGCGGCCCGCAGCCTGATCCTGCAGCACCCCGAACCGCGCCGGGCCGCCGACGAGGCCTTCGCCCTGCTCGAACACGGCTGGGCGGCCTCCCATCCGAGCAGCTGACCCGATCCGCGAGAGCCCCGATGCGCGCGTAGGCGCCGCGTGCTCCCGGCCGCGGCCCCGGTGATCCGCGGATCGCACCGATTGTCGCGAAGCCTTGACACTGCGCCACGGGCTGAGAACCCTGGTGCTGTACTCCAGGGACGCGAGGGACACGGCATGCCATGGGTTGACGAGAGCAAACGCCACCGGGGTTTCCCGGCGGCGGTGTTGGCGGACGGCAGCGAGCCGGAGCCGCTGCCGGACGGGCGCACCACCTGGTGGCTCTACAACGGTGCGGACGGCCCCCGGGCCACCGCGGTGCGCGGTGGTTGCAGCTGCGGCTGGCGGGGCGAGCAGGTGCACCGGTTGGACTTCGGCGACGACTCGGCGACCGAGGCGGTGGGCAAGGACACCGGGCCGTTCGCGGACTGGGAGTCGCACGTCGACCTGGCCGAGGGTGTGGTGCCGCGCGAGGTCGAGGACCTGATCGCGGCGCTGGTCGACCGGATCTGCGACCTGACGGAGAGCAGGCCGTACGCCGCCGCCCGTGCGGCCGGCCGGTTCGAGCGCGCCGCTGCTTCGACCGCGCTGCTGGCCGGCCGCAGGGCCCACCACAACCTGATGACCTGGGAGTACATCGGCCGCGCCTTCGGCTGTGGGCCGGCGGAGGCGCAGGAGCGGTTCGGCGAGACGCCGCAGGACGGCGACCGGGACGACGAGGTGTAGGTCGTCGGTCGTCACGCATCGGGCGGGCGGTGCGAGCACCGGTGCCGGCTGCGAGCACCGGTATCAGCTGCGAGCATCGGTATCAGCGAGGACACCGCCAAGCGGGTGCCCGCGTCACCACGACGGGCACCCGCTCCTCAACCACCCCCGGTCCTGCCAGGACCGGGCTCCCGCCCCGATGCTGCCGCACCCCTGCCCGCGCGCGCCAGCTCCACCCCCCGAAGGGGTGACAGGTCCCAACCCTTCCGATTTTTTCTGCTCCGCAGGAGTCCGCCCTGGGGCGTCCCGGCCTGGGGCATCCCGGCCTGGGGGCGTCCCGGCGTGCGGCGCGGACCGCTTCCGGTCAGGCCTCCGGTCAGGCGTCGAGGACCTGGCCTTCGCGCTTGACGACCGGTCCTTCCGTCGACCACGGGAACTCGATCCAGTCGTCGGTCCGCTTCCACACGTACTCGCACTTCACCAGGGAGTGCGACTTCTCGTAGATGACGGCGGACCGGACCTCGGCGACGTGGTCGAGGCAGAAGTCGTGCACGAGCCGCAGGGTCTTGCCCGTGTCGGCGACGTCGTCGGTGATCAGGACCTTCTTGTCGGTGAAGTCGATCGCGGCGGGAACGGGCGCCAGCATGACGGGCATCTCGAGGGTGGTGCCCACGCCCGTGTAGAACTCGACGTTCACCAGGTGGATGTTCTTGCAGTCCAGCGCGTACGCCAGACCGCCCGCCACGAACACCCCGCCGCGGGCGATGCTCAGGACGAGGTCGGGCTCGTAGCCGTCGTCGGCGATCGTCTGCGCGAGTTCGCGCACCGCCCGCCCGAAGGTCTGGTAATCCAGGGTCTCACGCACATCAGTCACGACGATCAGTGTCCTTGGCCGTCGGCCGGGCCGCGAGTTCCGGCACGCTCTGGACCGGAAGTGTGGTGCTTCACACGTCGGCCGAACGCTCCGGTCCCCGGGCACGACGGCCGGCCTGCGGGGAGCCGGGCGGGTGCCGTCAGGTCCGGCGGGCGTGGGAGGCCAGGCGGTCGGCGAGGGCGGTAACGAGGGTGCGCAGTTCCTCCGGGCGCTCGATGACGAACGGCCGGTCGATCGCGGCGAGGACCGGCGGCAACCAGTCGAGGCGCTCCGCCCGCAGCTCGACGCGCAGCCAGCGCTCGGCGGTCGGGTCCCCGTCCGGTGTCGGTGCCGGGTCGTGGTCCTCCAGTGTCGCGACGCCGGCGGGCAGGTGGGCGCGGATCTGCTCGGCCGTGCCGTGGATGCGCAGCGTCACCTCGTGCCGGTAGTCGGCCGTGGCGAAGCCCGACAGCAGGCGGTCGGCCGGGTCGGGGCCGGCGGGCGCCTCGAACGTGCCGGGCAAGGCCCTCGCGTCCGCGACGCGGTCGAGCCGGAAGGTCCGGTCCTCGCCGATCTTGGGGTCCGCGCCCGTAACGTACCAGCGGTTCGCGTGGGCGACGATCCCGTACGGGTGCAGCGTGCGTTCGCTGGGCCGGCCGTCGCGGTCGGTGTACCTGAGGGAGACCGGCCGGCGGTGGCGCACCGCGTCGGCGAGGGTGAGCAGGATCCCGGCGTCCGGGGCGGCGTCCCCGCCTGAGCCGTCCGTGAAGGAGAGGGCGTCCAGGAGCGCGTCGAGCCGGGCCGCCACGTGCCGGGGCAGCACCCGGCGGATCTTGGCGGCCGCGGTCTCGCCCGCCGTGCGCTCGGCCGTCGCCAGTCCCGTCCGGCGTCCGGCGAGCAGTCCGAGCAGCACGGCGAGCGCCTCGTCCTCGCCGAGCATGAGCGGGGGAAGGCGGTAGCCCGGGGAGATCCGGTAGCCGCCGTACCGGCCGCGCACCGACTCCACGGGCACGTCGAGGTCGATCAGGTGGTCCACGTAGCGCCGCACGGTGCGCCCGTCGACGCCGAGGCGGTCGGCCAGTTCGGCCAGCGTCCGGGTACCGCCCGACTGCAGCAGTTCCAGGAGGGTCAGCACACGGCCGGTGGGTCGGGACATGTCCACAGCCTAGGCGGATAGTGGACAGGTTCTGTCCACTATCCCTCCTAGTCTGCGGAGCGCACGGCCGCTCAGCGGCACCAGCACTCAACCGCGCGACCGCGGGCGGCTCCGACCCCGTCCCAGGAGGACACCATGGACTTCGTTTCGATCCGCATCATCACCGGCGACGTCGCACGCCTGGTCGAGTTCTACGAACGCGCCACGCAGGTACGGGCGGAGTGGGCCACCGAGGACTTCGCCGAGCTCCGGACCGCGGGCGCCACCCTCGCGATCGCGGGCACCCGCACCGTCCCGCTGTTCGCCCCGGGCTCCGCCCGCCCGGCCGCCAACCAGAGCGTCATCACCGAGTTCCTCGTCGACGACGTGGACCGCGTCCACCGCGACCTGACCGGATTCGTCACGGACTTCGTCACCGAGCCCACCACGATGCCCTGGGGCAACCGCTCCCTGCTGCTCCGCGACCCCGACGGCAACCTCGTCAACTTCTTCACGCCCGTCACCCCGGCGGCCATCGCGAAGTTCACCCGCTGACGGGGCACCCCACCGCTACGCCTTCCCCGCCCGCCGAAGCAGGTCTTCGTCACCCGCGGCGCCCGCAGCACCGACGGCCGCCGCGCCGCGGGGCTCGCCGGTGTCCGTGCCCAGCCCCGCGAGCAGGCGCAGTCCGTCCTCGGCGGGGCTGCCGGGGGCCGCGGACAGCACCAGCAGCTCGATGCCCGGCTCGTCCGGCAGTGCGAAGTTCTCCTGGTGCAGTTCCAGCGGTCCGACCAGGGGGTGCCGGTACGCCTTGCGTCCGTGGGTGCGGGCGCGGACGTCCGCGCGGGCCCAGAGGCGACGGAAGCGCTCGCTGCCCATCGCCAACTCGCCGATGAGCGAGGCCAGTCGGGGGTCGTCGGGGTACTGGCCGGCGGCCAGCCGCAGGTGCCCGACCACGTCGAGGGTGCAGTTCTCCCAGTCGGCGTAGAGGCCGCGGTCGGCCTCCTCCAGGAAGATGTGCCGGGCGGTGTTCAGGCCCGGCATCGGGCGGCCGAGGAGGAGGCCGGCGAGGCGGTTCCCGGCGAGGACGTCCAGGCGGTGGTTCATGATCAGCGCGGGTGCGCCGGCCACCAGGTCGAGGACGCGCAGCAGTTCCGGCCGGACCCGGCTGCCCGGCGCCGTCGCACGGCGGCGGCGCTGCCGCGCGAGGCGGTAGAGGTGCCCGCGTTCGGTCTCGTCGAGGTCGAGGACTCGGGCGAGCGCGTCGAGGACCTGCTCGGAGGGCTGGGTCGCGCGGCCCTGCTCCAGGCGTACGTAGTAGTCGACGCTGACGCCGGACAGGTGCGCCACCTCCTCGCGGCGCAGCCCCGCGACCCGGCGGCGGCTGTCGGTGGGGATGCCGACGGTGGCCGGATCGACCCGGGAACGCCTGGTCCGTAGGAAGCCCGCGAGATCGTCCATGCCCCTCAGTATGGCCGCGGCGGGCGCCCGTTCGGCCGGCTCGGGTGCCCGTGAGGGTGGCCCTGCCGATACCAGGAAGTCCGGTCCGACGGAAACGGCGCCCCTGAACGCCGGGCGCCGCGGTGTCCAGGATCGGAGGCATCCGATCCGAAGGAGTCCCCCGTGAAGACGCTGATCGTCCACGCCCACCCGGAGCCGAAGTCGCTCAACAGCTCGCTGAAGGACCTCGCGGTGTCCACCCTGGAGACCGCCGGGCACGAGGTACGGATGAGCGACCTGTACGCGATGAACTGGAAGGCGGTCGTGGACGCCGCGGACTACGGCCCCGAGGCCTCGAGTCCTCTGAAGGTCGCCCTGGACTCGGGCCGGGCCTTCGAGGCCGGCACGCTCTCCCCGGACGTCCGCGCCGAGCAGGAGAAGCTGCTGTGGGCCGACACGATCGTCTTCCAGTTCCCGCTGTGGTGGTACACGATGCCCGCGATCCTCAAGGGGTGGGTGGACCGGGTGTTCACCTACCGCTTCGCGTACGGCGTCGGCGAGCACAGCGCCACCAGGTACGGCGAGCGCTTCGGCGAGGGCACCCTCGCGGGCCGGCGGGCGCTGCTGTCGGTGACCGTCGGCGGCCCGGAGTCGCACTACGCCGCTCGCGGGATCAGCGGCCCCATCGACGACCTGCTGTTCCCGTTCCAGCACGGCGTCCTCTACTACCCGGGCATCGAGGTGCTGCCGCCGTTCGTGCTGTACGGCAGCGACCGGATGACCGACGAGGACTACCCGGCCGTCGCCCGGGCCTGGGAGCAGCGCCTGCTCACCCTGGAGTCGACCGAGCCGATCGCGTTCCGGCGGCAGAACTTCGGCGACTACGAGATTCCCTCGCTGCACCTGAAGGAGGGGCTGGAGCCCGCGGGCCGCACAGGGTTCGGGCTGCACGTGCGCGGCTGAGGGCGGTCGACTCGGTCCCCCGACTCGGTCTGTCAGCTCGGTCTACCGACTCAGTTGGTCGGCTCGGTCCACCGACTCGGACCGTCGGCTCGGTCTGCTACTTCAGTCCGCCGGCTGGGTCGGACAACCCAGTCCGGCGGCTGGGTCGAGCAACCCAGTCCATCGGCTGGGTCGAACGACAAAGTCCGTCGGCTGGGTTGAACAACCCAGTTCTCCGACTCAGTCCGCCGGCGACCGCTCCGCGGGCCCCCGGCGCCGCGGGCCCCGGGCGGGACCGCCTCGCTGCTCGTACGTCCACACCGCCAGCTGCGTGCGCGAGGCGAGCCCCAGTTTGCCCAGGATGCGTTCGACGTGGTTCTCGGCGGTCCGCTGCGCGATGGTGAGGCGCGCCGCGATGTCCTTGTTGGTGAGGCCCTCGGCGACCAGTTCCGCGACCTGGCTCTCGCGCTTCGTCAGTCCCGGGACCCCGGCCGGGTCGTCGAGGACGTGGGCCATCGCCTCGTCCACGGTGGCGCGCGCTCCACGGCGGAACTCCCGGTCGAAGGCGGCCGCGCCCAGCGCCTCCCGTACCGCGGCGTCCAGGCGCAGGTGCTGGGTGCGCATGAACGGCGCCGCGCCGAGCCGCCCGCCCAGTGACTCCCACAACAGGTGCAGCACGCCCAGGAGCCGGGCAGTGCGCCGCGGGTCGTTCCGGGTGCTCCAGGCGATGACCTCCACGCACATGGCCACGTCCCACCAGTCCTGGAACGGGCGCAGCCGGGCGATGGCCGCCCTGGCGTGCGTGGTCGCGTCGGCGGGCGCGTCCGCGCGCAGGGCCAGCAGGGCGCGGGCGAGCAGGGCCATGCCGTGCAGCCATGACTCGCCGTGCGTGCGGGCGGCCGCCTCGACCTCGCCGCACGCCTCCTCGGCCACGGCGGCCTCGCCCCCGCAGGCGTGCGCGATGGCGAACTTGACCCGGCACTCGAGGGCCGCGTCGAGGCAGCCCAGCGCGCGGAACTCGGTGCGCGCCCGCGCGAACAGTTCGGCGGCGCTCGCGTAGTCCTCGCGCCAGACGGCGAGGATCCCGTGGTGGTGCCACACCCACGCCGACTCCCGCCGGTGGCCGCCCTGTTCGGCCGCCGCCTCGCACGCGGCGAGCGCCTGCCGTACGTCGGCGTCCGGGTCGCCCTGCAGGATGCGCAGGTACGTGTCGGTGACCCGGGCGTGGACGCGGACGGCGGCATCCGGGCCCGCTGTGCCGTCACCGTCGCCGTCACCGCCGTCCTGCGCGTGGTCGGCGGCGAGCAGCTGCGACAGCCAGTGGCGCCCCTCGGACAGCAGGCCCGCGGTCATCCAGTAGTGCCGGGGCGACACGGCCAGGGCCAGACCGGCTCGGGCCTGCCCGGGCCGCTCCAGGCAGAAGCCCAGAGCGGCGCGCAGGTTCGGGTGATCCAAGCGAAGGCGCGTGAACCAGTCGACCTGCCGGGGCCCGAACCACTCCCGCCCTGCTCGTGCGGTCAGTTCGGCGTACCGGTCCCGGTGACGGCCGCGCAGGGCGTCGAGCGAGCCGGACGCGGCCAGCCGCTGGTGCCCGTACTCCCGTACCGTCTCCAGCATGTGGTAGCGCGAACGTCCCTGCACGTGGCGGCAGTTGACGATCGACCGGGCCACCAGGCCGTCGAGGGCGTCGAACAGGGCGGCGGGCGGCAGTTCGGCGTCCGCGCAGACCCGTTCGAGGCTCTCCAGGTCGAAGCCGCCGCGGAACACCGAGGCTCGCGCCCAGAGCAACCGCTCGCGCCCCGTGCACAGTTCGTGGCTCCAGTCGATCAACGCGCGCAGGGTGCGCTGCCGGTCGGCGGCGACGCTGCTCCCGCCGGTGAGCAGCGCGAACCGGTCCGTGAGCCGCTCCAGGATCTCCTGCGGCGTCAGGCTCCGGATGCGGGCGGCGGCCAGTTCGATCGCGAAGGGCAGCCCGTCCAGGCGGCGGACGAGCTCGGCGACGGCGGCGGCATCCGGCCTGGTCAGGGTGAAGCCGGGCAGCACGGCGGCGGCCCGGTCGACGAACAGCGCGACGGCCGGATTGCCGTTCAGGTCGCGCAGGCCGTGACCCGCCCGCGTGTCCGGCACCGGCAACGGCTCCACGGGGAAGACCTGTTCGCCCGCGATGCCGAGCGGCTGCCGGCTCGTCGCCAGGACGCGCAGTCCGGGCGCGGCCCGCAGCAACGCGTCGGTGAGGCGGGCGCACGCGTCGACCAGGTGCTCGCAGTTGTCCAGGACCAGCAGGGCGCGCCGCTCGCGCAGCCGGGCGGCGAGGACGGCCGCCGCGTCGGCGCCGGGGTGCCCCGGATTCGCCACGTCGAGGGTGCCGAGGACGCTCGACGCGAGCAGCTCCGGGTCCCGGAGGTCGGCGAGTTCGGCGACGTACACGCCGTCGGGGAAGGCGGAGCGCGCCGCGTCCGCCGCCACGCGCAGCGCCAGCCGGGTCTTGCCCACGCCTCCGGTGCCGCTGAGCGTCACCAGACGCGCGCCGGACAGCAGCCGGGCGATCCGGGCCGTGTCCGCCCGCCGCCCGATCAGCGGCGTCAGTTCGGCGTCGAAGCCGCCGAGGCCGGCGAACGTCCCCGCGGCTGCCCCCGTTCCCATGGGTGGTCATCCTACGGACGCGCGCTGACGGTACCGGCACGGAAAGCGTGCGGGAATTGAGTAGTTCTCCCGTTGTCCCCCGCACGCACCCGCCCGAGACTCGACGACGCGGTATCGGACGGCTATGCGAGGTGTGTGGTGACGGCAGGCACGGCGGCGGGGTCGGAGCGGAGCGGGCGGCTGCTGGGGCAGCGGGTGTGGACCTACCAGGGGGCCTACGTACGCAGGCCGACGACCGCGCTGGTCGTGCTCCTCATCCTGTTCGGCGTGCTGTGCTCCCTCGTCGGCAAGTACTACGACGAGGACTCCTCGTTCCGCCTCGCGTTCTGGGCCCTGCCCGTGGCGGCCCTGGGGTGCCTCGCCCTGTGCGTGCGGCACGCCCGGATCCGGATCCGGGAGTACGAGCACGGCTTCGAGCTGCGCCGGCCGGGGCGCCGCACGCTGCGGTACGCGTGGCAGGAGATCGCCTCCGTCGAGTCGACCCGGGTGTCCGTCCACTTCAACTCGGCGCACTCGCACGACGTGCTCAAGACCGTGATCCGCCCTCACTCGGGCGGCCGGATCCGCCTCCGGGGCCTGGACTACATCAGGGTCCAGGAGGAGTGCGGCTTCTGGCGGATGATCACGAAGGCGCACCCCACCACCGGCGCGCGCTTCGTCTCGGACGCGACGCAGTCCGTCGCCGTGGCCCGTGCGCAACGCCTCCTGGACGAGCTCGGCGCGGGCGGGTCGTTCCGCTGGGGCGCCCTGACCTTCACCACCGAGGGGATGACGCTCTCCCCCTTCCCTGCCCCGATCGCCTGGTCCCGGATCGCCCTCGTCTCCGCGCGCCCGGCGGACGGTGTCCGGCTCGACGTCCGGGGACTGGCCTCGCACGTCGGCAGCCGGGCCCTGTCGGGGCGCGCGACGAAGGCAGGCTACCGCACCGAAGGGGACCGGCTGGAGGTGTTCGTGCCCGTCCGCCGCCCCGGATCGGACTACGTGGCGCTGAGCGTCCTGCTCGCCCACGGAGCCGCCCTGCAGAGCGGGCAGGACGAAGGACACGAGGGATAGCGAAGGCGGGCCGAGCCCCGGGCGGTCTACGGCCGGCGGCGGGTGGGCCCGGGCCGCAGGGCCTCGGCGGCGGCCGCCGCGACGGCCTCGGCGACCGTGGACAGGGCGGGCGAGTCCAGCTTCCACTGCTGCCAGTACAGGGGGACGTCCATCGGCCGGGCGGGTGCCAGCTCCACCAGCCGCCCGGAGCGCAGCAGCGGCTCGGCCTGCGGCTCGGGCACCAGGCCCCAGCCGAGACCGGCGGCCACCGCGTCCCGGAACCCGTCCGAGGCGGGCACCAGGTGGCGGATCCGCCCGGCGCCCGACCGCCCCCGGGTGAGGGACCGGACGAACTCGTCCTGGAGCTCGTCGCGCCGGTCGAAGGCCACGGTGGGGGCCCGGCCCAGATCCTCGGCCAGGTCCCTGGTGAGATGACGGGCCGCGAACTCCGGTGTGGCCACGGCCAGGTAGCGGGCCAGCCCGAGCCGCCGCACGGTGCAGCCGGCCACCGGGTCGGGCGAGGAGGTGACGGCGGCCATCACCTGGCCCTCGCGCAGCAGGGCGGTGGTGTGGGCCTCGTCCTCCCGGTGGAGCTCGAAGCAGATCGGCGGGTCCTGCGGCACCCGGGTGAGCGCGGGCAGGAACCAGGTCGCGAGGGAGTCGGCGTTGACCGCGATCGGGACCCGGGCCGGGCCCTGCTCGGCCGCCAGGCCCAGTTCGGCGCGGGCGTCGCGTTCCAGCCGGGCGAGCTGGCGGGCGAACCGGACCACCACCTCGCCGGACTCGGTGGGGCGCACCGGCTTGGTGCGCATCAGCAGGACCCGCCCGGTGCGCTGTTCCAGGGCCTTGACGCGCTGGCTGACGGCGGAGGGGGTCACGTGCAGGGCGGCGGCCGCGGCGTCGAAGGTGCCCTCGTCAACCACCGCGAGCAGGGTCCGGACCTGGTCCAGGGGAAGCTCGTCCATAAGTACGGCTAAGGTTACTTTAGAATCTTTAGCTGTACTCATCTATACGCGGTCCATACGGTCGGACCCATGACCAGCAGCACCATCGCCGCCGCACTCGCCGGATTCGGTACCGGACTCTCCCTCATCGTGGCCATCGGGGCCCAGAACGCGTTCGTCCTGCGCCAGGGCGCCCGCAGGCACGCCGTCCTCGCGGTCGTCGCCATCTGCGCCGTCTCGGACGCGGCGCTGATCGCGCTCGGCGTGACGGGGGTGGGCACGGTGGTCACGGCCTGGCCCGCGGCGCTGACCGCGGTGGGCCTGGTCGGCGGGGCGTTCCTGCTCTGCTACGGCTTCCTGGCGGCCCGACGGGTGCTGCGCCCGGATCCGGCGGCCGCGCTCACCGGCGGCGGACCGGAGACCGGGTCCGTCCGGCGAGCGGTCCTCACCTGCCTGGCGATGACCTGGCTGAACCCGCACGTGTACCTCGACACCGTGCTCCTGCTGGGCTCGCTGGCCTCCGACCGCGGCGACCTGCGCTGGGCCTTCGGCGCGGGCGCGGCGCTGGCCAGCCTGTGCTGGTTCGCCGCCCTGGGCTTCGGCGCCCGGCTGCTGAGCGGCGTCCTGTCCCGGCCGAGGGCCTGGCGGGTGCTGGACGGACTGGTCGCGGCGACCATGCTGGCGATGGGCGGGATGCTCCTCGCCGGGGCGTAGGGCGCCCTGACCTACCGGCCCCGGCTGCCACCCGCGTGGGTGGCCGGCCATGGTGGCATCCGACCCGACCAGGCCGGATGCCACCATTCGTCCGACGCCGCGCGGACCCGCGGGCGTACGCGCGGGTTCACGACGCGGGGCCGGGGCCGTGCCCGGGGGTCAGGGCTGCTGCGGGTCGGTCCGCGGGTCGGTCCGCGGGCCGAACCGGCCCGTCAGTCGGACCGCCGCGAGGGCGACCGCGTACCCGATGGTGAACAGCACCACCAGGAACAGGACAGCGGTCGCGTTCATGACGTAGTAGCCCGTCAGCGTGGGGGCGACCACGGGCGGCACCCCCAGGACGACGGCCGTCAGGGCCGCCGAGCGGACCGTACGGGTGGTGCAGGCGACGGCCGCGCCGACGACCACCGGGGCGACGAGGGGGAATCCGGTCCGGAAGAACACTCCCTCCCCCGGGCCGGAGACCAGGACGAGGGCGACGTCCGAGGCCGTGGTGGTGAACACGACCGCCCACGGTACGGCGGAGCGCGGTCGCGTGGTGCGGTCCGGCGGGGCGGCCAGCAGCACCAGGGCATTGAGGGCGAACAGCACCGTGTCCGGGCCGACCAGACCGTAGGTCAGCGGGCCCCGCGCGTGCGCACCGGGCAGTTCGGGGCCGGCGAGCAGGACGAGCAGCGGGGCCACGACGGTGGCCGCCGCCAGGGCGCGGGCCGCCGTCCAACGGCCGGTCAGCGCCGCGACGGCCATCAGCACCGCCGGGACGAGCAGCGCCATCGTGGCGCCGAGCGACCCGACGCGCATCCCGCCGTCCGGGTCGGTGGCGGCCCGGACCGCCCAATAGAGGTGCACGGCCGCGTAGCCGCCGGCCAGTGCGGCGGCGAGCGGGGCCGCGGTGGCCAGGGCCCGGCCCGCCGGCCGGTGGGAGACCAGGCCGAGCCGGACCCGGACCCCGTGCCCCGCCACATCGGCCACCTCACGCAGAGCGGCGAGCGGACTCGCGGTTCGGACGCGGCGCTCGGCGTGATCGGCGACCTCCGCCAGCGCGTGGGTGCCGTAGGAGGCCGGGTAGAGGGCGAGGGCGCGGCGCAGCAGGTGGGTCGCCAGGCGACCCTCCCTGCTCTGATCCTGGTGATTCTGGTGGTCCTGGTGCGCGGTCATGCCGGGCCTCCCGCGAGCCTGTTCCGGGTGATGGCGAGGCGGCGGTCGGCCTCGCGGAGGGTGGCCCGCAGCCGCCGGCTCTCGTCGGTGAGGGCCTGGGTGCCGGTCGGGGTGAGGGCGAAGACGCGGCGGGGTCGCCCGTCGACCGTCTCCTCCCGTTCGACCCGGATGAGGCCTTCGGCGAGCAGTCGGTCGAGCGTGCCGTACAGGCTTCCGGCGCCGAGCCGGACCCGGCCGTCGGAGATCGCGGCGACCTCGTCGCCGAGCGCGTAGCCGTGCCGGGGCTGGTCGGCGAGGGCGGTGAGCAGCAGGAAGGTGGGCTCCTGCATGGAGCGTTTCTTCGTCACGCCGATCACCATAGTACGGTCACCGTAGTGTCTGGAAGAGCGGGTGCGATCGAAGGCGAGGAAGGGGCGCGCACCGCCCATCCGCCAGGACCAACGCGCACCCGGGTAGCCGGTAAGGCTTGCCTTGCCATCGAGTCGGGCCCGCCTCTATGGTGAAGTCCTCAGAGGACCTGAAGACCTGGGGACCTGAGGACTACTTGGGGAGAGTGATCATGTCAGACCTCCATGCCCTGACGCTGGCCGAACAGGCGGCGGCGATCCGCGGGCGCACCGTCTCGCCGACCGAACTCGTCGACCACCACCTGCGCCGGATCGAGGAACTCGACGGCGTGCTCGGCGCCTACCGCACGGTCGACGCGCCCGGCGCCCGTCGGGCCGCCCGTGCGGCCGAGGCCAGGCTGGCCGCCGCCGGGGACGGCCCCGGGACCGGGGACGGCGCCGGGCTGCCGCCACTGCTCGGCGTGCCGCTGTCGGTGAAGGACACCTGGCCGGTCGGCGGGCTCCCGTTCACCGCGGGCTCCGCCGCCTTCGACGACCGCACCGCTCCGCAGGACGCCGCCGTGGTCGGCGCCCTCCGGGCCGCGGGCGGCGTACTGCTGGGCACCACCACGGCCGCCGAGTTCGGCTGCTCCGCCTACACGGAGACGGTCCACGCCACCGCGCGCAGCCCGTACGACCCCGGCCGCGGCGCCGGGGGTTCCAGCGGCGGGGCGGCCGCCTCGGTCTCCGCCGGCCTGGCCGCCGGGGCCCTGGGCAGCGACGGCGGCGGCTCGGTCCGGATCCCGGCCGCCGCCTGCGGCGTGGTCGGCCTCAAGCCCAGCCGGGGCCGGGTGACGACCGCCCCCGGCACGGACGCCTTCGGGCTGGCCACCGCCGGCCCGCTGGCCCGGACGGTACTGGACGCGGCCCTCCTGCTGGACGTCATGGCCGGCAGCGTCCCGGGCGACGGCAGCACTCTGCCCGCCTCCCCCGCCGGCCACTTCAGGGCCTGCGCCGAACGCGAGCCCGGCCCGCTGCGGATCGGCGTCCTGCCCCGGACGGACGGGTGGCACCCGGAGGCCGCGCTGGCCTCCCGCCGCACCGCCGACCTGCTCGCCGACCTCGGCCACCGGGTGGAGGAGGCCCCGCCGTTCGACCCCGCCGAGTACGTGCCGGACTTCACCGTGCTGTGGAGCGTGCTGGCCGCCGCCGTGCCCGTCCGGCCGGAGCGGGAGGACCGGCTGCTGCCGCTGACCCGCTGGCTGCGCGCCCGGGGCAACGAGCACAGCGCGGTCCGGCTGGCCTCGGCGATGGCCTCGCTGACCGCCACCGCCCGGACGATCTGCCACCGGTACGACCGATTCGACGCGGTGCTGAGCCCCACGACGGACCAACCGCCGCTGCCGGTCGGGTCGTTGGCCGACCCGGACGACCCGGAGCGGACCTACGCCCGGATGCTCGCCGTCACCCCGCGCACACCGGTGGCGAACCTCACCGGCCGACCGTCGATCAGCCTGCCGCTGCACTGGACCCCGGACGGACTGCCGATCGGCGTGATGCTGACCGCCCGGCTCCACCAAGAGGGCCTCCTGCTCTCCCTCGGCGCCCAGCTGGAACGGGCCCGGCCCTGGCACCACCACGCCGCCCGGCAGGCGGCCGTACTGGAGCGGGCGACCGGGCAGAACACGGCGCGGCCCGAGCGGGGGACGCGGTGAAGCGCGGACAGCTGGCCTTCCTGACCGGCACCCACATCGTCAACGACCTCTACCAGGGCGCCGTCCCGGCCCTGCTGCCCTTCCTGATGTCCCAGCGGCACTACAGCTACACCGCCGTCTCCGGCATCGCCCTGGCCGCGAGCGGCCTGTCCAGCGTGGTCCAGCCGCTGTTCGGCCTGCTGGTCGACCGCCGCCCCCGCGGCTGGCTCATCCCGGCCGGCTTCCTCACCGCCGCGGCCGGGATCACCGGCGCCGCCCTCGCCGACAGCTACCCGCTGACCTGGCTCTTCGCCGCGCTGGCCGGCATCGGCATCGCCGCCTACCACCCGGCCGCCACCAACCAGGCCCGGGTCGCGGGGGGACAGTCCCAGCGGGCGATGAGCCTGTTCTCCGTCGGGGGCACCCTCGGCGCCTCGCTGGCACCGGCCCTGGTCACCCTCGTGGTCGGCGCGTACGGCCTGGGCGGCAGCTGGCTGCTGGCCGTCCCGGCGCTGGTGACGGCCCTGCTGTGGGCCGCGCAGGGCCGCTGGCTGCGGTACCGCGGCCACACCCCGGCGACCCCGTCGGCCGCCCGGGGTGCGGCGACGAGCGCCCACCGCGACGACTGGCGGGCGTTCGGACGCCTCGCCGCGACCACCGTCGCCTGGTCGATCCCCTACGTGACCGTCACCTCGATGCTCGCCCTCCACATCCAGCGCGACCTCCACGGCTCGACGGGAACCGGCGCCGCGGCGCTGACCCTGCTCACCCTCGCCGGGGCGGCCGGCACCCTGCTCGGCGGCTGGCTCGGCGACCGGCACGGACGGATGACCCCGATCCGCACCGGCTACCTGCTGGCCGTCCCCGCCCTGGCCGCCGTGGCCTTCGCACCCTCCGTCGCGGTCGCCATGGCCGGCGCGGTGGCGTTCGGACTGGCCATGTTCCTGCCCTTCGCCCCGCAGGTGACACTCGCCCAGGACTACCTGCCCACCCGGCCCGGCACCGCCAGCGGGCTGACCCTCGGACTCGCCATGTCCGTGGGCGGCCTCGCCGCACCGGCGCTCGGCGGCCTGGCCGACGCCCACGGCCTGCGGACCGTCCTCGCCCTGGTCCTCGGCGTGCTGGCGCTCGGACTCGGCTCCGCGCTGCGGCTGCGCGACCGCGTACTGCCGGAGGCGGGGCCGGAGCAGGGGCCGGACCCGGCCCCGGAACGGGTGAACGAGCAGGCCGCCACGGGTGCGGCACCCGGAGGACGATAGGGTCGTCCTCATGACTGTTCGCCCGGTACGCCATCGCTCACTGGTGGAGGAAGCCACGGCCGAGCTGCGCCGACTGATCGGCACGGGCGAGTGGCCGGTCGGCAGCAAACTGCCCGGTGAGGTGGAGCTGAGCCGACTCCTCGGAGTCGGCCGGACCACCTCGCGCGAGGCCGTCCGGGTGCTGATCGCCGACGGCCAGCTGCGCGCCCGTCAGGGCTCGGGCACGTACGTGGCCGCCGCCGCCCCGGTCTCGGAGTTCGACCGGGAGCTGCGGCGCTCGGAGGTCTTCGACGTGTACGAGGTCCGGGCGGCGCTGGAGGTGGAGGCGGGCCGGCTGGCCGCGCAGCGGCGCACCGAGGCGGACGTCGCCGCGCTCCGGGCGGCGCTGGCCGCCCGCGACGCGGCCGCCGACCCGGCCGAGCTCGTCGAGACCGACCTGGAACTGCACCGCCAGGTCGTCCGGGCGGCGCACAACCCGGTGCTCATCCGCCTCTTCGACTCCTTCGTCGACGCGCTGCGCGAAGCGGCCGGCCACGTGGTGGCCGACAACCGGCTCCACGACGGCGTCGAAGCGGAGGGCATCACCCACGCGCACCGCACCCTGGTCGAGGCGATCGCCGCGGGTGACCCGGACGCCGCCGTCGCGGCGACCCAGGCCAACCTGGACCACACCCTCGACAGACTGCGCGCCACGGGCACCGGGCCGCGCTGAGCCGGCCGCACCCGCGCCCGCCCGCCTCGGGCCCGGAAGTCCCGTGTCCGGTCGTGCTGTCGTACGGCCCCCGGGTCCGGCGGTTCCTACCGACAGGAGCCGCCGGACCCGTCCTCGTCGCCGGGCCGAACCTGGCTCCCCCCTGAGGAGTTGCCCACCGAGGCCAGGTAGGCGGCGGTCAGCTCGGGGGTGGCCAGCCAGGCGGCGTAGTCGCGCGCTTCGGCGTAGGTGTTGGCGAGCCGGCGGCCGACCTCCGGGTGTTCGGCGGCGGCCGCGAACACCCCCTGGAGGTGGTCCGGCACGGTCAGCATCGCAGCGGTGAACTCGACGCTGTGGCGGGCCTGTTGCTGCCAGAACCGCTCGGCGGTGCGGCACATCCAGTCGGCCGTGTACGGGGCGTCGCCGTGCTCCACGACGGCCCGGCGGTAGGCCTCGGCGGCCCGGGCGGCGTTGTTGGCGCCCTGCCCGGCGATCGGGTCGGTCACCACCACGGCGTCGCCGAGGCCCAGCACGTGGACGGCGTCCACGCCCGAGCCGAGCTCCGCCACCGCGCGCCGGACCACCGGGGTGACCGCGCCGAACAGCCCGGCCCCGGCGTCGGTCGGCTCGGCCTCCGTCCAGAGCTCCGCCTCCCAGGGCAGGTACTCGGCCAACAGCTCGCGGATCCGCGCCAGTTGGACATCCGGCGGCGGGGCGTCGCCGAACGCGTCCAGTGGTCCGCCGGGCAGCGCCTCCCAGAGCAGGATGTCGCAGGAGCCGGAGAGGGTGAGCGCCGGCTGCAGGTACAGCTCGCCGAGGCCGGGCAGGGCGTTCATCCGGGCCCTCGGCCCGGCGGCCGGGTCCGGCGAGCCGACGCCGTGCGCGTACAGGCAGGACAGGGCCCGCTGCGGCCCGTCGAACGGCGAGCGGCCGGCGTCGCGTTCGAAGATCCCGGACAGGGCGCCGCGGCCGGCCGCGACCACGGTCAGCTCGTGCCGACGGGCCAGCTCGTGCAGCCCGCCGCGGTCCAGCGTGCGGTACTCGACCACGCCGCCGCGCTCGGCCAGCAGTTCCAGCCAGCCGGCCAGCTTGAGCCGCTGGTCCACCGACTGGGCGGGCTCGTCCAGCGTCATGGTGTACTCCAGCGCCCGCACGCCGGGGGGCGCCGCCAGCACCGCCTCCACCGAGGAGACGGCCGGCGCCTGCTCCGCCCAGAGGTCCAGCCCGGCCGCCGCCTCGATCCGCAGGGCGGGGCCGAACATCGCCTGGGTGGACAGCACCCGGCCGCCGCGCAGCTGCTCCGGGGTGCGCTCGGCGACCAGCGTCACCCGGTACCCGTCCGCCACCAGCCCGAGCGCGAGTTGGAGGCCGGCCTGGCCCGCTCCGACGACGGCGATCCGGCGCACGCTGCCTCCTGGTGGTCTGTTGACGGTCCGTCAAGCAGGCACAGTAGTCGAGCGGGCGCGCTCCGGTCACCGGTGGCGGGCGCATCCGTTCGAAGGAGGCGGCGGCGTGCGGACCGCGCCGCCGCCCCGGCCACCCGGGGTGCCCCGGGCCGGCTCAGCCGCGCAGGTGCGCGGTGAGCACCTCCACCACGTCCTGGGTCCGGTCGGCCAGGTAGAAGTGCCCACCCTGGAAGACCCGCAGGTCGAAGGGGCCGGTGGTGTGCCGCTCCCACTGGCCGACCTGGTCGACGGTGGCGTGCGCGTCGGACTCCCCCGCCAGGGCGGTGATCGGCAGCGACACGGTCGCGTCCGGGGTGCTGCAGTAGGTCTCGACGGCCATGTAGTCGGCCCGCAGGCTCGGCAGGACCAGCTCGCGCAGGCCGGGCACGGCGAAGATCCGGTCGTCCGTGCCGCCGAGCGCGGAGATCTCGGCGAGCAGTTCGTCGTCCGGCAGCTGGTGGACCCTGGTCGTCCGGGGCAGCGAGGGCGCGCGGCCGGCCGAGACGACCAGCCGGTCCGGTCCCCGTACGCCGTCGCGCTCGAAGCAGCGGACCGTCTCGAAGGCGACGGCCGCGCCCATGCTGTGCCCGAAGAAGGTGAGCGGCCGGTCCGCCCACTCCCGCAGCTCCCGGGCGAGCTGCTCGGCGAGGCCGGTCACCGAGCCGATCGTCGGCTCGCCGATGCGGTTCTGCCGGCCCGGGTACTGGACGGCGAGCACATCGGCGTGCGGCGCCAGCGCGTTGGCGTACTCCAGGTAGTAGCTGGCCGAGCCGCCGGCGTGCGGGAAGATCACGATCCGGGCGGGCGCGGAGTCGGACGGGTTGAATCTGCGGAACCACGGATTCTCGACGACGGCGCTGCTGGACATGCGGGGTGCGACCTCTCTCCGTGACGGACTCTGCAGGCCCCAGTCTGGCAGTGCCGGGCCCCGCCGCGGGGGCGAAGTGACGATCATGACCCTCCGGCAGGCCGGTTCTCGCCGGTGCCCCTCCGGCCGCCCGGGCCTGCCTGCCAGGAGGTTCAGGCCCGGACACCGGTCGCGGGGTCCGGGTCGGTGACCCAGCCCGCGGCCAGGAGCAGACCGGAGGTGCGGTGGACGGCGACGAAGCCGAACGGCCGTCCGAAGCCGGCCCGGACGATCCGCCGCAGGTACGACGGGCGCGGGCGCGCGGCGCCGCTCCCGGCGACTCCGAGGGCGGTCACCGAGGCGGCCCGGAAGCCGTCCGGGCCGAAGGTCGCGGTGGCGCGCTGCCGGGCGCCGTCGATGAACAGCGGTTCCGCTCCGCCGAGCCCGGGCAGGCGGTGCTCAGTCTCCGAGCGGGTCCCCAGTGTGGCCAGGCCGAAGAGGTCGGGGCGGGCGAGCAGATCGTGGTCGGCCCCGACGGTGAACCGCGGGACGTCCACGGCCAACAGGTCCTCCGGCTCGTACCGCCGGATTAGGTCGATCGTCAGGCCGGGGCCAGGGGCGCCGACGGGCAGGCGGTCGGCGGTGGTCCGGCGGTGGCGCCCGCTCAACGCCTCGATGCCGGTGGCCAGCACCCGGCCGGGCGACGCGCCGGGCTCGCCGAGCAGCAGATGGACACTGATGTCCCCGTACCCGTGCACCCGCACTTCGGTGACGAGCCCGGTCGGTGACTCCAGCACGGCGGCCCGGTCCAGCAGGCAGGTGTACCGCGACAGGTACCGGACGGGCCTGCCCCAGGCGTCCGCCGGACCCTCCGGCGGACCGTCGATCTCGTCGAACGGCCGGATCCAGTCGGTCCGGACGGTGAGCGCCGCGGCCAGCACCAGGCGGGTCTCCCGGTCCAACCGCACCGGCATGGCGTCGATCAGACCGCCGGTGGCCCGGGCGGCCCAGGCGTCCAGCCGCGCCTGGTCCTGCCGGACGTCACCGGAGAGCCGCCCGTGTACACCCGCTGGCAGCCCGGCCGGCCACTCCGGGCGCAGCCGCAGCCGCTCACCCGTCCAGAGCCCGAGGGCCGAGCCGACCGCCGGGATGCCCTCCAGCAGACCGAGGAGTTCCCGGGCCCGCTCGGCGGCAGCCTCCGGCGGCAGACCCAGGGCCTGCGTCAACTCGCCCTGGACGGCGGGGCTTCCGGCCGGCGCCAGCAGGCCGAGCAGCGGCCAGACACCGGCCGGCATCAGGACCGTCCCACCCTCCGGGTCGACCTGCCCGACCCAGCGCGCGCCCAGCGTGTTGACCACCCTCACGGCCTCGGCCTGGCTCATCCGCCCCCCTGCGCTCGATCGTCCGGCACGCCGCCGAGGGTAGGCCCGGGCCCGGGTGGGAGGCGACCGGTTTAACGCCACTCCCGGCCGCCAACGCCCGCCCGGCGAAGGCGGGTTCCGCCGCCCCGACTCCTTTTCCACTGCCGACCCGATCCGATCCGTGTCAGCATGGCCGCATGAGCGAACCCGACGACTGGATCACCATCGCGGCGTACGAGAATCTGCCCGGCCGCCCGACCCCGCCGGCCGCCCTCCGCGCTTGACTGCGCGACCGGGGCATCGACTGGATGCCCATCGCCGCGGAAGCGGTACGCAGTGACCTGCTCTGCGGGGTCGGACCGGACGGCCGTTGGCACGGCTGGTTCGAGGTCCGGGTCCACGCCGACGCCCTGCGGACGCTCGGGCTGCACCCCGAGCAGGCGTCCGCGGTCGTCAACGGACCTTCCCCGCCCGGCTGGTGGCACGCCGAGGCCGAGCGCCGGGCCCGTCGGTGACGGCGGCCGCCGGCCCGGATCAGCCCGCCGCGCCGAAGCGGACCGTCTCGGCGCGGGAGCGGGAGGCCGCGTCCAGCAGCAGGACGGACGAGGCCTCCGGGGTCGGCATCGGGCCGCCGGCGCGCACGTGCCGGGTGAAGGCGGCCAACAGCCGCTCCAGGCCGCGGCGGTGGCGGGCGAAGACCCGGCCGGAGGCGTGCCGGCCGCGGGCCCGCTGGCCGTCCAGCGCGGTGGCGGCGCCGACGTCCAGCAGCACCAGGTGCAGTTCGCGGCCCCGGCGGGCCGCCTCCCGGGCGAGCCAGCGCCGCATCCAGGCGCGGCTGCCGCAGTCGTGCACCAGCAGCGGGCCGCCACCGCGCACCGAGGAGCGCAGCAGCCGGAAGTGCTCCAGCCGGGCCCACGGCCGGTACACCGCGTACGGCAGGGCGGCGGGCATCACGGCCTCGCAGGCCTCGTGCACCGTCCGCGGGTCCACGGCCCGGACCGCCGCCCCGGACCAGCGCCGCAGCAGCGTGCTCTTCCCGGCCCCCGGCAGCCCGGACACCACCACGACGGCGTCGGCCGGGTAGGCGGTGACGAACCCCGCCCCGGCCTCGCCCCGCAGATCGACCACGCCGCGCGGCGCCACGACCGCATCCACCCCGCCGCCCACCAGTCCGAGCCCCCGTTCACGTCCGACCGGGAACCCTAACAACAACGCCCGGCCGGCCGCTCGGCGGATCCGGCCGGACCGGGCCTCGGCGTCGGGCGTGCGCGCCTCGCGGAGAGGAAGCGGGGGCGCCCTCCGGCCGGGGGCCGAGGGGACCCCGCAGGCCCGCACCGGTCCGTCGGCGCCCACCCGCACCCGTCGGGACTCCTGGGCCCCCGGCGACCGCAGTGCACCCGTGGGCCCGCCGTCCACTAGGCTGACGAGCCGTCAGACAGGAGGACGGGCCATGGCGGAGGCGGCTCCGACGTACACCGCGCTGGTGCTGGACGGGCTCGCCCGCGATCCCGCCCGGGTGGCGCTCCGGTACGGGGACGAGGAGTGGACCGGGCAGCGCTGCCTGGACCTGGTGCACCGCGCCGCCCGCGCGCTGGAGCGGGCCGGGCTCGGGCGCGGGGACGGGGTGACGGTGCTGGCCGGAAACCGGCCGGAGGCGCTGCTGGTGCGGCTGGCCGCGAATCTGCTGGGCTGCCGGGTGGCGATGCCGTTCCCGGACGGGCCGGTCGCCGAGCAGGTGGCGCTGGCGGAGTTCGCCGGGACGTCCGCGCTGGTCTTCGACCCGGTCCGGTGCGCGGCGGCGGCCGACGGGGTCGCGCGGGCCGTGCCGTCGGCCGTCCTCCTCTCGCTGGGCCCGTCGCCGCTCGGGCTCGGCACGGACCTGCTGGACCTCGCCGCGGCCCGCTCCCCCGCCCCGCTGGCGCCCCGTTACCGGCCCGAGGACGTGATGGCGGTGCGGTTCACCGGCGGCACGACCGGGCGCCCGAAGGGGGTGCTGCGCCGCTTCGCCCGTCCGCCGCGCCCGCCGCTGCTGGCCGGCTCGGTCTTCCTGCTGTGCACCCCGCTCTGCCACGGCGGCGGCACCACGGCGGACCTGGCGCTGGCGGCGGGGGGCACGGTGGTGATGCAGGACGGGTTCGACGCCGGGGCCGTGCTGGCGGCGGTCGAGCGGCACCGGGTGTCCCGGATGTACCTGCCGCCGCACCTGCTGTACCGGCTGCTGGACCACCCGCTGCTGCCGACGACCGACACCGGCAGCCTGCGCCGGGTCGGCTACACCGGCTGCGCGCCCTCGCCGCGGCGGCTCGCCGAGGCGACCCGGCGGCTGGGCCGGGTGCTGCACCAGACCTACAGCCTGACGGAGTGCGGGCCGGTCGCCCGGCTGGGCCCGGACGAGCACCTGGCACCGCGGCTGCTGACCACCGCGGGCCGCCCGTACCCGGACACCGGGCTGCGCGTCCTGGACGAGGACGGCGCCGAGCTGCCGCCGGACCGGACCGGGGAGATCTGCGTCCGGACGCCGACCGCGATGGCCGGCTACTGGCGCGATCCGGAGCTGACCGGGCAGGTGCTCCGGGACGGCTGGCTGCACACCGGCGACCTGGGCAGCCTGGACGCGGCCGGCTATCTGACGGTGGCCGGGCGGCGGGACCCGATGGCGGTCGTCGAGGGGCACAATGTGTTCCCCCGCGAGATCGAGGAGCCGCTGCGCACCCACCCGGAGGTCCGCGAGGCGGTGATGTTCACGACCACCGACCCGGACCGCCTGGAGCGGGTGCACGCCGCCGTCGCCCTCGTCCCCGGCTCGCGGCTGACGGCCGAGCAGCTGCACCGCTGGGCCCGGGCGCACGGCCTCGGCCGGTGCGCCCCGGACTCACTCCTGCTGCTGCCCGCGATCCCGCTGAACGGTCTCGGGAAGCCGGACCTCGCCGCCATGCGGGCCCAGGTGGACGCCGGGAGCGGACGGGCGGCCGCCACCGCGGGGGCGCGCGACGGGGTGTGACGCGCCCGACGAGTGCATCGAGCGCCTACGCGGGCGACCTCTCGTGCGCCACCCGGCGGGAAGAACCGTCCGTGGGCACTCGATCGTGCGGCCCGACCTGCCGATACATCCCCGGCAGCGCCGTGCACGTCGCTGTGGGCCGCACCGTCCCCCCAGGAGGCACTCCCTTGACCTGGCTACGCGTCCTGACCGCACTGGGCATCCTCGCCGTGGCGGCCAGTGCCCTGATCGTCTTCGCCCTCTGCACCGCCACCTCGCGCGGCGAGCGCGCCGCGGAGGAGGCGCCGCCCGACCTCCGGGCGGACGCCGAGGGCAGCGGCCTCTTCCAGCGGATGGGCGGCGACAGCTGACGCCGCGCCGCCCACCGCCGGTCAGTGCCCGGCGATGTCGTCCGGCCGGACCTCGATGTGGTCGGCGGCGAGATCGACCGCCACCCGGTGCTCCATGCCGAGCGACTCCAGGAACTTGACCGGCAGCTGCACCCGGCCGCTGCGGTCCAGCATCACGTACTCGCGCTCGTTCACCGACTCCTCGCCGTGCTCGTCCGTCACGGTGCGGCGCAGCACCTCGCTGGCGGTCCGCCCGTCCCGGATCGCGACCGTGCGACGGACCTCGCCCGCGACCATCGGGTCGTGGGTGACGATCACGACGGTGGCGCCCAGTTCGCGGTTGACGGTGCGGAAGGACTCGAAGATGATCCCGGCGGTCTCCGAGTCCAGCTCACCGGTGGGCTCGTCGGCGAGCAGCACCGGCGGGTTGTTGGCCATCGCCACCGCGATCGCCACCCGCTGCTGCTGGCCGCCGGAGAGCTCGTTGGGCTTGCGGTGGGCGAGCTCGCCGATCTCCAGCGCCTCCATCAGCTCCGCGACCCGGGCCGCCTGCTGCCGGGCCCCGCCGGCGCCCGAACGACGGCCGCGCAGCTGCATCGGCAGGGCGATGTTCTCGGCGGCGGTGAGGAAGGGCAGCAGGTTGCGGGCGGTCTGCTGCCAGATGAAACCGACCACCTCGCGCCGGTAGCGCAGCCGCTCCTTGACCGACATCTCCAGCAGGTCGCAGCCGGCCACGGTGGCGGTGCCGGCGGTCGGCACGTCCAGCCCGGCGAGGATGGTGAGCAGCGTGGACTTGCCGCTGCCCGAGGCGCCGACCAGGGCGACCAGGTCGCCCTGGCGGATGGTCAGCTCCAGGCCCTGGAGCGCCTGGACCTCGACCCCCTCCGCGCTGAAGATCCGGACCAGCCGGTCGCAGACGATGGCCGCTCCCTCGCCGTACGCCTTGGGCGAGGCGGCGGCGAGGGCCCGCTGCTGGAGCTCCTGGAGGCTGGGGGCCTCGGTGACCGTCCGCTCCTGGGGAGTGCTCTTCACCGGTGGTCTCCTGTCTCGACTGTCTGCTTCATCGCACCGCTCTCCACTGTCCCGGCGGACCGGGCCGCTGTCACGGCCCGTGCACCGCCCCCGCCCGCCGCTCCCGGCGGGTCCGCCGCTATCCGTGCCGGCCTCATTGCCGTTCCCCCGCTCGCAGTTCGGTGGCGATCTGGCGCCGGCCGGCGACCAGCGTCTCCAGCACCACCCCGAGGCCGACCACCAGGGCCAGACCGGCGGTGGGCAGCAGCACCGGCAGCACCGCCGGGGCCAGGGTCTCGCCGACGGTGGCACCGACCAGCGCCGAGAGGTCGAAGGCGCCCCCGAGCAGGGCGACCGCGGCCAGCGCGACCAGCCCGCCGCCGACGGCCGCCGCCAGGGTCTGCGGCAGCGCCTCGGCGATGATCAGCACCAGGCCCTGCCGGGGCCGCAGGCCCATGGTGCGCAGCCGGGCGAGCACCGCCGTACGGTCCGGCGCGGCCCGCAGCAGCGTCAGCAGCACGGCCAGCAGGGCGAAGCCGGCGGCGGCGAAGCCCGAGTACCAGAACAGCCGCCCGGCGGCGTGCTGCACCGGGTCGCCGGCCAGCTCGGCGATCTTCTCGCGGCTGCTGTGCACCACGTAGCCGGGGGGCAGGCCGGCGGTGGTCTTCCCGGCCGCCGTGGCCTCCGCGTCGATCAGCTTGGCGACGCGCCCCAGGAGCTCGCCGCTGCCGATGGCGCGCTCCCGCAGCAGGGCGCGGACCCGGTCCGGATCGACGTCGCCGACGGCGAACCACTTGTTCACCCGGTTCGACCGCTTGAGCTCCGGCAGGTGCTCCGCGGCGGGGCCGGCCGGCACCACGACGAAGGGCTTGCCGGGGTCCGGGAAGGCGGGCGTGGCGGTGACGATCCCCGCGACGCTGGTGGCCATCTGGCTGCCGGAGGGCGTGCGCACCTGCGGTGCGCCCGAGTCCAGGTGCGCGGCCAGGTCCCGGCTGAACAGCGCGGGGACCGGGCCGTCCTTGCCGCCCGGGGCGGCGGTCAGCCTGGCCGGGTCGTACCCGCCGACCCCGACGGTGCGGGAGATCTCCGCGTAGGCCTCGGGCTCGACCACCACCAGGACGGCCTCGGCGGTCTCCCGGTCGGCGCCGACGAAGGTGGCCCGCTCCTCGATCCACGCGCCGGTCGCCGCCCGGACGCCGGGCAGTTCGCCGGCCGTCTTGGTGAAGGCCTCCGGCAGGTTGGCGTAGAGCGGGACGGAGACGGACACATCGCCGCCGGTGGAGAGCCGCGCGGCACGCGCCCGGGAGTGGTCCACCGTGTCGAGCACGGTGGCCCCGAAGCCGGTGGCGGTGACGGCGATCAGCAGGGCGAGCAGCGGCAGCGCGGAGGGCCGCCGCCGGCCCGAGTTGTCGCGGGCGGCCCGGACCAGGCCGAGGAAGCCGACCAGGCCGCGGCCGCGGCCGGCGAGTGCGGCCAGCCAGCCGACCACGACCGGCTCGATCCTCGCCAGCAGCAGGCCGCCGGAGACGGCGAGCAGCAGCGGGGCGGCCACCAGCAGCGGGTCGACGCCGCTACCGGGGTGGCCGACGCCGCGACGTCGGACCTCGGCCACGGCCGCGGCGGTGACGGCCAGCACGGCGAGTTCGCCGACCATCCGGCGCCAGCCGCCGGCCGCCCGCGGGCGCGCCCAGAGCAGCGCGGCCCGGACTGGGAAGACCAGGATCGCGAGCAGGGTCACGGCGAGCGCCAGCAGCACCGGGGTACCCCAGCGCGGGGTGGGCAGCAGCACCAGCGCGAGGGCCGTGCCGAGCACGGCGGCGGGCAGCACGGTCACCGCGCCCTCCCCGAGCAGCCGCAGCAGTACCCCCGTGCGCGAGCCGCCGCGGGCCTGGAGCAGCCGGATCTCGGCCGTGCGCCGGTCCGTGCTGAGCGCCGCGGCCAGGCAGAGCACCACGACCGCGACGCCGGCGACACCGGCCGGCCCGATGGCGCCGAGCGGGGCCGCGGCCTGGTAGCGGGCGGTGGCCCGGGCGAGGACGTCCGGCATCAGCGAGGTGGCGTGCAGGTCGGCCCGGAGGGTGGCGTCGATCAGGGCGGTCATGCCGGGGCCGGCCGTGTACGAGCCGAGGACCTCGCGGGTGTGGTCGAGCTCGTCGGCGCGCAGCGAGCCGGGGTCCACGGGCAGCCGCCAGAAGTTCTGGCCGCTCGAACCCCAGCGGGCCAGCGCGGTCAGGCTGCCGCCGTCGACGAAGCCGCTGGTCCAGTACCACGCGTCCTCGCCCTTGACGCCCAGGCAGGCCCTGGACGGGCAGCCGAGTCCCTCCCAGAACGGGTCCTGGGGGTCGTTGACCCGGTAGAGGCCGGTCACGGTGGTGCGCAGCGCGACCGGTCCGTCGGTGCCGCTCTCGATGACGTCGCCGACCTTGATGTTGATGGCCTCGGCGGCCTGCTGGCTCAGCGCGATCGGCAGCGGGCCGTCGACCGGGGCGGGGCCCGGCCAGGTGCCCGCGGTCAGCGTCGCCCGGTCGGCGAGGCCGTGCAGGTAGAACAGGCCGAGCCCCGGGACGGCCCGGTCGGAGAGCCGGGTGAACCCCGGGTTGAACATCTTCCGCTCGGTCTTGATCCGGGTGCCGTGGACCTCGGCGGACGCGCTCAGCGGCAGCTGCCGTCCGATCTGCGCGTCGAACTTCCGCTGCAGGGCTTCGAGGGCGGCGCCGTCGTCGCCGGGGGCCAGCCCGGAGGTGACCTCCAGGTTGGTGACGTTGGTGCCCAGGCCGCGCGTGAACTCCTGGAGCGCGCTGTCCGCGTTCCGGTCCGCGATGCGCGGGAAGGCCGCCGCCAGGAAGACGGTGACGAGCGCGAGGGCCGCCGTGAGCAGCGCGGCCAGCGGCATCGCGCGCAGCCGGGTGCGGACCCAGGGCGCGGGCCGGTGGGCCCGCGCCGGTTCGGGCGCCGGCGGCGGCGCGGAGGTGGGCACGGTGGTGCCGGCCTTGGTGGTCACATCTCCTCCACGTGGCGCAGCCGCGCGGCCACATCTCGGCGCCGGCGGCCGATCAGGAAGGCCGACAGCAGCGGGACGACGGCGATCGCGCCCGCGAACAGCAGCGCCTGACCGAACGGCAGCTCGACCAGGGCCTCCGGCACCGGGCGGCGGGCCGCCGGGGTCAGCACCACGAAGGGCACGATCAGCCGGACGAGCAGGGCTCCGAGGGCGAGGCCGACGATCCCGCCCAGGCCGACCAGCACCGCGTTCTCGGCGGCGACGGTCCGGGTGACCTGCTTGCGCGGGGCGCCCAGGGCGAGCAGCAGCGCGGAGTCCCGGGAGCGCTCGTGCGCCGAACCGGCCACCGCGGCGGCGAAGCCGATCGCGGCGAGCACGGCGGTGACGATCGCGATGGCCATCAGCGCGCTCTGCGGGGCGGCGCCGACCGGGTCGCCGAGGAGGCCCTCGGAGACCTCCTCGTAGAGCGCGAGGTCCTGGCTGCCGGGCGCGCCGCGCAGGGCGGCGGCGGCCTCGGCCGGGATGCGGTCGCCCGGCCCCGTGGCGGGCAGCCACCACTCGGTGCGGGACGGCAGGTTGCGGTCCTGGACGGACAGCATCCGGGCGACCGAGCCGAGGTCCAGCAGCAGCGCCCGCTGGCCGGCCACCGGGAGGGCCTCGACCGCGCCGGTCACCTTGACCGGGACGACGACCCCGCTGAACGGCACCTGGAGGGTGTCGCCGACGGAGGCTCCGACGGACTTCAGGTAGTCGTGGGTGGCGACGCCGTTGACGGCGGCCGGCAGGGGCGCCCCGGTCGGGCTCAGCACCGCGCGGATCGGGTCTCCGATGCCGCCCGCGGGGTGGTAGCGGACCGTGAACAGGCTGTCGGCGGCGGCCGCTTCGGAGGCGAGCGCGGCCACCGGCGAGCCGCCCGCGCCGTTGCGGGACTCCGGCGGCTTGATGGTCCAGCCGGCACCGGACGGCACCGGGACGGCGGTGGACGGTCCGTCGGCGGTGTCCGAGACGGCCAGGTTCCGCAGGGTGACCTCGCCCTCGCTGCGGTCGCCGAAGGCGACGTTCGCGCCGACCACGGTCAGCGGGGCGGCGACCGAGCCCACCGGGGCGTCGACCAGCGCGCCGAGCCGGATCGAGGAGTGGACCTGGCCGTTCATCGGGAGCTCGCCGAACGGGACCTTGTGGACCAGGCCGAAGCGGTCGCGCAGCAGCAACCGGACCTCGGGCTGGATCGGGACGCTGGTGAACCGCGAGTTCTTCGGCTCCTGCTGGCTCACCGCGATGTCCGCGTCGATCCGCAGCGGGCTGCCGGGCAGCGGGATGCCGGCGGGGGCGGGGGAGGCGAGCGAGCCGAAGACCTCCGTGCCGGTGCGGCTGTCGAGCAGGTCGGAGCGGACCGGGACGCGTTCGGCGAAGGCGGCGGCGTCCACGGCCATCAGCTGGCCGGAGCCGCCCTGCAGCGGCTGCTCGTCGCGCACCACCGCGACCAGCCGGTCGCCGCCGGGCAGGCTGCCGTAGCGGCCGCCCTGACCCATCGGCGCGTTGTGCGAGCCGGAGATGCGCAGGCCGCCGGCCGTGGCGAAGGCCGCCTGGTCACGCTGGGAGGCGGTCCAGGTGGCGTGCTGACCGAGCGCCAGGACACCGGTGGCCACGGCCATGACGAGGAGCAGGACGGGGCCGGTGGCGCGGCCGGGCCGGCGGGCCAGCTGCCAGCCGACCATGGCGGGGCCGAGGCCGCTGCCCCGGGCCGCCGCTCGGGCGCCGAGCCGGGCGACGACCGGCAGCAGCCGCAGCACCACCAGGGTGCCGGCGCACAGGGCGAGGGTCGGGGTGGCGACCAGCAGCAGGTCCACGTCCAGCCGGCCGGTGGAGTCGGGGGACAGCCCGCCGCCGTACTGGTCGAGCTGCTGGTAGGCGAGCGCGGCCAGGGCGAGCACGGCGATGTCGCCGCCGTTGCGGGCGACGCCGGAGACCACCGCCTGGCGGCGGCCGGCCCGGCGGCGCAGGGCGGCACCGACGCCGCGCACCACGCTCGGCACGGTGGCCAGCAGGATGCAGGCGAACGCGCAGACCACGGCCACCGGCCAGAGCGACCAGCTGATGCCGGTGTCCAGGGAGACCTGGTGGGCGCTGCCGAGGCCGGCCAGCGCGCGGACCAGGAACGGGGTCAGCAGCGGCGCGAACACCGCCGCGGGCAGGGCCAGCAGCAGCGACTCCAGGGCGGTGAAGGAGCCGAGCCGGACGGCCGAGGCGCCGCGCGCGGCGAGCATCTCGTTCTCGGACTCCTGCCGCGCGGCGATCAGGTGCACGACCAGCAGCAGGGCCGCCGCGGCGAGCACCGCCAGCTGGAGGGCGCCGATCAGCAGGGTGGACCGGGCGACCACCATGCTGTCGGACAACTCGCGCATGATGTCGGGAAGTTCGGTCTTCGCGGCGAGCGAACCGGAGGTCCGCAGCTCATCGGAGAGGCGCTGGGCGCGGTCGCCGACGGCCTGTGCGGCGGCCCGGTCGACGCCGGAGAAGTCGGCGTCCAGCGACCAGCCGCGGCTGCTCTGGACCAGGCCGGCCGTGGTGAAGGCGCTCTGGTCGACCATCATCGGGCCGAAGGTGGTGAAGCCGGCGACCTCGATCTCGTGACCGCCGACCGGGTCGATCCGCCAGTACGGGGCGGCCGGGTCGGTGGCCCGGTAGACGCCGGTGATCCGGACGGTCAGCGGCTTGCTGTCGTTCCGGTCGACGAGCCGGACCTCGGCGGGCAGGGCCTGCTCGGTCAGGCCGAGCCGGCGCAGCAGGCTCTGCGGGACGGCGGCCTCCGGGGCGGCGGACTGGGCCGGCCCGGTGGCGGCGCCCGGCCAGGCGCCGGCCACCAGTTGGACCCGGCCGCGGTCGAGGTCGGCGAGGACCGTCAGGTCGAGCTGGGCGCCGGGGGCCTGGCCGGCGGAGGCGCCGGCTGCGCCGGTGCCGCTCGCCGGGCTGCCGGTCGCCGGGCTGCCGTTGGCCGCGGTGCCGTTGGCCGGGCTGCCGTTCGCCGCACTGCCGTTCGCCGCGCCCCCGGAGCCGGGCAGGCTGTAGGAGCGGCTGCGCATCACGCTGTCGGTGTGCACGGGCAGGTCGCCGAAGAGCTTCTGCCGGTAGGAGGCGAGCGCCTCCTCGTCCTTCGTCCGCTGGTCGAGCCCGTGCTCGCCGGTCACCGTCACCGTGGTCCGTGCGTGACCGGGCCCTTGGAGCGCCTGTCGCAGGCCGGCCTCGCCGACACTGCTGTTGAAGGCGACCAAGGCGGTCAGCACGGATGTGGTGATCAGCACCGCGAGCAGGACGGCGGCAGCCAGCGGCACTCGTCCGCGCAGTCGGCGCACGACGAAGCCGAGCATCAGGTTCCTCCCCCGGACTTACGTCCCCGGTTGCATCCCCGGGCCCCGCTCGTCGGTCCGATCCGAGTGCCGATCCGCGTGCAGATCGGTCACAGATGGACACACCGCGGGCACACCGGCGCATTGATCACCGGCTATCGGTCGCCGGATAGCGGACGATGCTGTCAGATTCGATCCAGGAACGGAAGGGACTTGCGCGAATCAAGTAAGCAGTGAGCAAATTCCTTTCATTGGTAGCATCCCGGCCGGGGATGCCCTACTTGAAATGCCATGAACACCTCACAAATCCGGCTTCGGCGCACTCCTTTGGCCCGGGACACCGACTTCTCGGATTCCCGCCCGGGAACGTGAACCGCCGGAGCACTCATATCCGTAGAACCGGACGGGACCCGGATGGAACCGGGCCGCCACGCCCACAGGGGGACGCCGCATGACGCAGCCTCAGGCCGCCACCGCCGACACCACCACCCAGCCGATGGTGGCCGTCACCGACCTCCGCCGGAGCTTCGGCACCGGCGAGCGGACCGTGCACGCCCTGCGCGGCGTCTCGTTCACCGTCGGCCGTGGTGAACTCACCGCGCTCAAGGGCCGGTCCGGCTCCGGCAAGACCACCCTGCTGAACCTGGTCGGCGGCCTGGACGCACCGACCGGCGGCAGCATCGCGCTGGACGGCATCGACCTCGCCTCGCTGGACGAGGACGGCCGGCTCGCCCTGCGGCGGGAGCGGATCGGCTTCGTCTTCCAGTCCTTCGGGCTGATCCCGATGCTCACCGCCGCCGAGAACGTCGGCGTGCCCCTGCGGCTGCGCAAGGCCCCGGCCGCCGAGCGCGAGGAGCGCGCCCACACCCTCCTCGCCCTGGTCGGCCTCGCCGACCACGCCAACCAGCGCCCTGGCGAGCTCTCCGGCGGCCAGCAGCAGCGCGTCGCCATCGCCCGTGCGCTGGCCAACCAGCCCAGCCTGATCATCGCCGACGAGCCGACCGGTCAGCTGGACTCCGAGACCGGCCGCTCGATCATGGAGCTGCTGCGCGCGGTGGTGCGCAGCGAGGGCGTCACCGTGCTGGTCGCCACCCACGACCCGACGCTGATGGGGCTCGCCGACCGGGTGATCGAGGTCCGGGACGGACGGATCGTCGAGGAGGAGGCGGAGCAGGCCGCCTAGCGGAACGGGCCCGGGCCCGGGAGTTGGCGCCGGGGTGAGTCCCGGATGCGCGCGACAGGACTGCTTTACGGGGGTGGGGATGCGGGGTGCCTCCCCGCCCCCGTGGGGCGCCGGCGCTCGGACTCAGGGCCCGGCCGGGATGATCGATTGGGCGTGGTGGAACACCTCCTCCCCGTCCCAGTAGGCCTTGGTGCGTTGCAGCCGTGGGTAGTTGCCCTTGTAGTAGAGGCGCGGGTAGTCCGGGTCGGGCTGGTCGGCGGTGCCCAGGTCGGTGTCCGGGTAGTTGACGTAGGCACCGTCCGTCGCGGTGTCGACCTCCGGGACACCGCCCGTCTCCCGGTAGACGTCGCGGTACAGCCCGCTCAGGTAGGCGAGGTGCTTCTCGTCCTCGGCCGGGTCCGTCCAGTGCGTCTGGTACTGCAGCTTCATGATCGAGTCGCGCTGCGGGACGGCCGTCTCCTCGGGGCGGCGGGCGTTGATCCGGCAGCCGTAGGAGTCGATCTGGACCACCGTGTTCGAGAGGTCCGCCCCCTCGACGTCCCGCGTCAGCCAGTCCCAGAAGGCGGCGATCTGCGCCGGGGAGAACGGCTCCCGGTGGTAGGCCGACTTGTGCTTGCCCCGCTCGTTGTCTCCCGAGGGGTTGAGCGTCATGGTCGCCTGGAACCACGGCATCCGGCGCCGCTTGTCCGGGTAGGGCAGGAACAGCCCGCCGGCCGAGCGGGTCTGCACTACCGGGCGCGTCGTCATCCCCTGTTCGACGGCGGCCACGAAGGCGTCGAGCGGGGCCGGGTCCGCTCCGTCCCACTGGCTGAACAGGACGACGTTCCCGTTGGAGTGGTGGGTGAGCTTGAGGATGGCGAACAGCCCCTGGTACACCGCCTCCCGCGGGCCGCTGTGCTCGGCCATGAAGGCGCCGAAGTTGGCCACCAGGGTCTCGAAGTCGGCCGGCCGCCGGAGCAGTTCGGCCCAGGGCCAGGCCACGCTGCTCAGCCAGACCCGGGGCGGCGGCTGGGGCACGTCCGACGCGAAGTGGTACCGCAGCACCACCCCGAAGTTCCCGCCCCCGCCGCCGGTGTGGGCCCAGAAGAGGTCCTGCTCGGGCGAGCCCGGCGCGTCCTCGCGGTGCGCCTTCGTCACCACCGCCCGGCCGCCCCGGACGGTGACCACGTCGACCTGGACGAGGTGGTCGACGGTGAGCCCGTGCCGCCGGGAGAGCAGGCCGTACCCGCCGCCGCAGACGTGCCCGCCCGCGCCGACCGAGTAGCAGGACCCGGCGGGCAGGGTGACGGCGTACTCGCGGAACAGCGTGGTGTAGACGTCCCAGTTGGTCGCGCCGCCGTCGACGCCGTAGGTGGGCCGGCCGAACTTGTCGGTCGAGGCGGCGACGCCGCGCATCGTGCCGAGGTCGAGGATGACGCCCTGGTCGTTGTCGACGAAACCCTCGTAGCAGTGCCCGCCGCCGCGGACCGTCGGCCGTAGCCCGGCGTCCAGCGCGCGGTTCACCTCGGCGACCGCGTCGGCCTCGTCGCCCACCAGCCGGATGTAGGCGGGACTGCTGCTCCACCGCTGGTTGAAGCCCTGGGCGAGGGTCTGGTAGCGGGGGTCACCGGGGAGCACCGACCGCCCCTTCGGCGGCTCCCGGCGCGCGCCCTCGGCCGCCGCCGCGCCCGTGGAAGCGACGGTGATCCCGGCGGCCGCCGCGCCGGCACCGCCCAGGAATCCCCGCCGGGAGAATTCGTACCGCATGTTCCGTCCCCACTTTCCCGAGTCCGAGAGAAGCCGGCGGCCCGCACGCTAACACGGATATCCGGCCACGGGAATCGGTTAATGGAAAGTGTGACAGTACGTCATTCCTGCTGGTCCAGCCTGGTCTTGACCGTCGCCGTGACGCCGGAATCCCATTGTCAGTGGCATGGACTATGGTCGCCGACAAATCGCAGGAATCCGCTCCATGGGAGGTTCGATGACGATCCGTCTCCGCGTTCTCCGTGTTCTCCGGGCCCTCCCGGCCCTCTGGGAACTCGCCCGGAAAACACGGTCGTGGTGGCCGGCTGCACCGCCGACCACCACGACCGTCAAACCCTCCCCCGGATCACCGGGGGCCGTTCCGTCAGACCGCCGGGAAGATCTCCGCGTCCGGCTTCAGCAGCTGGCCGGCCGCCGGCGCGGTGCCGTCGACCAGGTAGCGGGTGACCATCTTGTTCAGCGCCTGGCTGCGGCCGACCGCGCAGTGCTCGATCGAGTCGACGCTGACCAGCACCGCGTTGCCCAGCTCCTGCTGCATCCGCTGGGCGAACTTGTACTGGGTGGCCGGGTCGTAGAGGTTGCCGATGACCATCACGGTGTTGGAGGTCTTCTTGTTCCACGGGCCGGAGAAGCGCTCGGCGTCCCGGGCCGGGGCCGGCCAGCTCGCGCACGCGGGCGCGTCGAAGGCCTGGTAGCGGCCGAAGGTCGGCATCTCCTTCTCCCAGGCCTTGGCCGCGTTCGCGAACACCCGGTCGTTGGAGGGGTACGGCTTGTCCTGGCAGTTGACAGCCATGTAGGAGTCGTCCGCGGTGTACTCGGAGTCGACCGGGGCCTCCCGCAGCGCCGTCCGCGGGACGTCCACCGAGAGCAGGTTGGCGTCCTCGTCCGAGACGTTCGTCTGCGGGGCCAGCAGGGCGGCCGCGGCCGGCTTCTGGAACACCTGGTAGGTCGCCTGGAGGGACTTGGCCAGCGGGGCCAGCTTGGCCTGCGAGTACAGGGCGCTGGCCACCTCGCCGGTGAAGCTGCTCAGCGTCACCTTGGAGCCGTTCGGCAGCGTGATCGGGCTGGTCCGCAGGTGGTCGCGGAGCTGGTCGAACTTGGCCCGGGTGTCGCCCTCGCCGAAGGCGCAGCGCGGGGCGCCGGCGGTCTGGCAGCGCTTGAGGAACTCGTCCAGGGCCAGCTCGAAGCCGTTCGCCCGCTGGCGATCGTACTCCAGGCCGTTGTGCAGGCGCAGGTTCGGGTCGACGTTGCCGTCGACGATGATCGCGCGGACCTTGTTCGGGTACATGTTGGCGTACGTCGAACCGATCAGGGTGCCGTAGGAGAACCCGGCGAAGGTGAGCTGGGCGTCACCGACGGCGCGGCGCATCCGGTCGAGGTCGCGCACCACGTTGATGGTCGACATGTGCTCGATCAGCGGGCCGGCGTTCTTGCTGCACGCGTCGGTGTAGTCCTGGTCCGCGTCCAGCGTCTCGTTGATCTCGGCCTTGGTGACCGGCACGCCGACCATGCGGTTGGTGACCGCGTCGGCGTCCTCCTGGGTCTTGAAGCACTTGAGCGGGTTGCTCCGGGCCACGCCGCGCGGGTCGAAGCCGACCAGGTCGAACTTCGACTGCACCTCGGTGCCGAAGCGGGCGGTCGTCGCCCACAGGTAGCCACTGCCGCCCGGGCCGCCCGGGTTGAGGAACAGCGAGCCGATCCGCTTCGACGGGTCGCTCGCCCGCCGCCGCATCATCGCGATGCCGACCTTCTCGCCCGACGGCTTGTCGTAGTCCAGCGGCACGGGGTAGACGGCACAGTCGTAGATGCCGGGGTCCGGCTTGGTCGGGTCGGGGTTGCACGGCGTCCAGGCGACGGGATCGACCTTCGCCTCGGCCAGGCTCGGGGTCTGGTCAATAGGCGCTGCCGAAGCGGCGGCGGCGGTGCCGGTGACAAGTGCGAGAGCGCAGGTGACCGCTCCGGCCAGCGTGGATATGCGGGACAAGGAACCTCCTCCGTACTGAAAGGGCGGCCCCAGCCTGTCAGTCGGAGATCTCCGTGGGAAGACCTGGGAGCGGCGTAAATCATCCACCTGTCATGTGACACATCGCGAAATATTCTGTGAATGAACCAACTTGACGGTTGATTGACCTGAGATTTCGTCATCCCGCGTTGCCGATCGACCGTCGGCCGTCCGGGTTCGGTGGGGGCGGGCGGCGTCCGGCGGGGGGCCTGCGCAGCCGACAAGGGCGCGGATTTCCCGCGCGGCCGAACACCCAGGGGCTCCCGCTATTGCGCGATCGGCATCGAGGGCACGGCGCTCCCCGCCGGTGCTCGGCGGCCCGTGGACGGGAGATGGTCCCACGCCTCGCAGGCGCGAGCCGGGTCGCGCCGGCGAGGAGCGGCACGCCTCAACTCGCGGCCGCTCCCCGCAGGGCGGCCGCCACCAGTCCCTGGATCGCGTCGACACCGGGCTCGCCGCCGCCCACCAGGTGCTCGAAGACCAGGCCGTCGACGCAGGCCAGCAGTGTGGTGGTCCGCCCGTCGGGGTCGCTCACGCCCTGGTCGGCGAGGAACGCGCGAACGGCGGCGCGCCCGGCGTTCTCCCGCGGGACGAGGATCTCGCGCAGCTCGGGATCGCGCACGCTCTCCACCGCGCAGGCGTACCGGGCCAGCGAGCGCCGCCGCCCGTCGCCGGACAGTCGTTGCCGCATCAACTCGGCGATGCCGTCGGCCAGTTCCTCCGACGAACGGACCGGCACCCGCTCCCCCATGGCGTGCAGCTCGCCCTGGTCCAGCTCCACCAGCCGCCGCACCAGCGCGGTGAGCAGGGCCTGCCTGGTCCGCAGGTAGGCCGAGGTGGTTCCGACCGGCAGCCCGGCCGCCGCGTCGACCGCCCGGTGGGTCAGTCCGCGCACCCCGAGGTCGGCCAGCACCCCGATCGCGGCGTCCGCCAACACCGTCCGGCGGTCCGGCCGCCCCGCATCGTCCCGTTTCTGGCCCTCGTGTCGCCGCATCCCTCCTTTCTACCGGGGCCGCGGCACCCGGCGCGCACCACCTCGGTCCGAGCCGACCGCCGACCGCCACCCCACCACCCCGAACCGCCCCGGCGGACCCCGTCGGACCCGCCCCCACCCCCGTCCACCTGCCGACAGCCCCGTAGTACGCTCCTTCTACAGATGTAGAAAGCGGCGCGGCAACACGGGAAGGACCGGGCATGAGCAGCAGCAGCGCGGTGGTGGTCGGGGGCGGCATCGGCGGACTGGCGGCCGCGATCGGGCTCCGACTGGCGGGGTGGGACGTGACCGTGGTCGAGCGGGCGGCCGTCCTGGACGATGCGGGCGCCGGCATCTCGCTGGCCGCCAACGGGATGCGCACGCTCGCCGCCCTGGGGGTCGGCGAGGCGGTCGAGGCTGCCGCCCGCCGCCAGTACACCGGCGGCACCCGGACGCCGGACGGCCGCCGGCTCGCCGCGATGGACGGTGCGGCACTGGAACGCGAGCTGGGCGCCCCGATCGTCGGGATCCCCCGCGCTGCTCTGCACCGCATCCTGCGCGAGGCGCTGCCCGCCGAGTCCCTGATCGTCGGCGCCGAGGTGACCAAGCTGGACACCACCCGGCCGTTCCGGGTCCGGGTCGGGTTCGGCGGCACCACCCCGGCGACCGACACCCAGCAGGCCAACCCCCGGCAGACCGACCCCCGGCACGCCGCCCCCCAGCACTCCGACCGCCCGAAGGCCGACTTCCTGGAGGCCGACCTCCTGGTCGCGGCCGACGGCATCAACAGCCGGCTCCGGCGCCGCCTCTTCCCCGACCACCCCGGGCCGGTCTACAGCGGCTCGACGGTGCTCCGGGCGATCACCGAGCGCCCGGTCGACGGGCTGAGGGCCGACTTCGAGATCACCTGGGGGCACGGCGCCGAGTTCGGCCACATCGCCTTCCCGGACGGCACCGCCGAGTGGCACGCGGTCCTGAACGCCCCGGCCGGGGTCCGCTACCGGGACCCGCTGGCCGAGGTCCGCCGCCGCTTCGCGCCCTGGCACGAGCCGATCCCCTCGCTGCTGGCCGCGACCCGGCCGGAGGCGGTGCTGCACCACGACATCAACGAGCTGACCACCCCGCTGCCCTCCTACGTCTCGGGGCGGGTCGCACTGCTCGGCGACGCGGCGCACGCCATGACGCCCCACCTCGGCCAGGGCGCCTGCCAGGCCCTGGAGGACGCGGTGACCCTGGCGGCGGCGCTCGCCGAGGCCCGGACGGTCGAGGGCGCGCTCGCCCGGTACGACGCGGCCCGCCGTCCGCGCAGCCAGACCGTGGCCCGGGACGCCCGCCGGGCCGGCCGGATGGGCCAGCAGCTCGCCCACCCCCTGGCGGTCGGCCTGCGCAACGCCGCGATCCGGCTCACCCCGCCCGGCGCGATGGTCCGGACCGTCCTGCGGCACGCCGACTGGACGCCGCCGCGGATCGCTCCGCGTGCCGCCTAGGCACAAGCCCATCGTCCCGCTTGACGCGGAATCAAGTTAGGCGCCATATTACTTCTCGTGACCCAGTACTCCGAGGGCGGTCCCACCGCCCCCAGCCTCGACCAGGCGCGCCGCCAGATCGCCCGCTACGGCCTCTCGGCCGATCCGCAGGCGATTCTGGTCGCGACCCGGCTGATGGCGGCGGGCGCCCGGATCAACCAGGCCGGCGAGGTGCACTTCGGCCGCTTCGGCCTCTCCACCGGCCGCTACCGACTACTGGCGGACCTGGAGGACCACGGCGGCGAGAAGTCGCCCTCCCAGCTCGCGGCGAGTCTCGGCGTCTCCCGGGCGACGGTGACCGGCCTGGTCGACGGCCTGGAGCGGGAGGGCCTGGTGGCCCGCCGGCCGTCCACCGAGGACGGCCGCGGCAACGTGGTGATCCTCACCGCGCGGGGCGCCGACCGGCTGCGGGAGCTGGCGCCCGAGCACTTCGCCCGGATGCAGGCGCTGGTCGGGGGGCTCTCCACCGAGGAGCGCGCCACCTTCCTGGACCTGCTGGGCCGGGTGGTCGCGGGCATGGACGCGCTCACCGAGGACTGATCCACACCCAGGCGGGCCGCCGTTCGGTGGCCCGCCTCCTCCCAGCCCCAATAGTTAGGCACCTAAGCACAAATACTTAGGTGCCTAACCACAAACGAAAGGACATCCGCTCCGATGAGCAAGAAGGCCCCCGGCGCTCCCCCGCCCTTCGTCCTGTGGCGCGAGGTCCTGCTCGCCTACGCCATGCCCGCCGCCATGGCCGGGGCCGGTGGAGCCGTCACCGGCCAGCCCCAGCTGGTGGCCGCCGCGCTCACCACCATCGGCGGCACCTCCGCCCTGGTGGCCGCCGCCCTCGGCGCCGCACTGCGCCGCCGCCCCGTCCGCACCCGGCCGGCCCGGACCCCGCGCGCCCTCGCGGCCGCCGCCCTCGGCCTGGCCGGAGCCGCGCTCGGCCTGGCTGTCGGCCTCGCCGCCGCCCACTGGCTGCCGCAGGTCCCCCGGCTGGCCGACAGCCCGTGGCCGCACCGGCTCCCCATCGACCTGCCGGTCTCCTCGGCGATCGCCGCCACCATCACCACCTGGCACTGGCGCGGCAGCCGCCCGGCCCGCACGGCACAGCACCGACTCCCCACCGCACCCCTCCCCGAAAGGCAGACGTCATGATCGTCATCATGGGCGCCGGTGGCGCCACCGGCGGCGCCACCCTGCGCAGCCTCGCCGCCCTCGGCGCACCGAGCCGCGCCCTCAGCCGCGAGCCCGCCCGACTGGCCGCCGCACTCGACGAGCGCACCCTCGCCCGCACGGCCACCCTCCCGGCGGACGCCGCCGACCCGGCCTCCCTGCGCGCGGCCTTCCACGGCGCGCACCAGCTCTTCCTCACCATGGCCAACGGCCCGCAGCAGGTCCGGTACGAGCTGAACGCGATCGAGGCGGCGGTCGACTGCGGCGTGGAGCACATCGTCAAGGTCTCCGCGCCCGCCGCCGAGCCGGACTCCCCCGTCGCCGTCTCCCGCGGCCACCACCTGATCGAGGAGCGGCTGCGCTCCTCCGGCATCACCACCACCGTCCTGCGGCCGTACGCGTTCATGCAGAAGCTGCTGCTCCTGGCGCCCGGCATCGCCGCCGCCGGGATGGTGCACGGCGCGCTGGGACAGGCGCGTTGCAACTACGTGGACGCCCGGGACATCGGGGACGCGGCGGCCGAGGTGCTCACCCGCCCCGAGCTCGCCGGTGGCACCTATCCGCTCACCGGCGGGCGGGCCTACAGCTACCCGGAGCTCACCGCGCTGCTGGGCGAGCTGCTCGGCCGGCCGGTCCGCTACCTCGACCTGGGCCCGTCCGAGCTGCACGCCCACCTGGTCGGCCGGGCCGGGATGCCGGACTGGCTGGCCACCCACGTGGTGGAGATCCAGCAGCTCGCGGTGGTCCGCAAGGAGACGCCGGACGACACCTTCCTCCGCCTCGCCGGACGCGCTCCGCGCACCCTGGAGGCCTTCCTCGGCGAGAACCTGCACCGGTTCCGCTGACCGCCGGGCCGTACGGCGGGCCGGGGCCGGACCGAGGGGACCGGAGCGCGAAACCCGGCCCGCCGACGGCCCGCCACCCGAAGGGAGCAGCATTCGCTGTGGCGTGGATCACGGTCGAAGAATCGATCTGACGATCCGTCAACTTCACTGACACCTCGTCACATGGGTTCCAACGGTGCTCAGTTATTGACTGACGAAGCGTCAGATTCGGCCACTCCGGCGCCAGTTGGGCCGTGCGTCCGCTCCTGCCGGGTCGCCGCGCCGGGGCTACCATCGGTCGGGTTGTCCGCTCCGGCCCCGGAGTGGGGTCACCCGATCAGGCGGTGCCCCCACCGCCCCAGGGGCCGGGCATCGGTCGGAACGGGGCGAGGACGAGGAGCGCACGGCTGCCATGACAGCTGAACCGAGCCACCCGGAGCAGTACCCCACGCCACCGCAGGATCCGACGCCCCACGCCGAACCCGTCCAGGGGTCCACGCCCCACGCCGAACCCGCCCAGGCGCCGGTGCCGCAGGCCGAGCCGGCCCTCGCCCTGTTCCCCGGCCGCCCGGCCGCCGCCCCGCGCACCCTGGTCGACGTGCTGGACGCCACCGTGTCCGCCCACCCCGACGAGCCCGCCCTGGACGACGGGCGCACCGTGCTCAGCTACCGCGCGCTGGCCGCCGAGGTCGAGCAGCTGCGCCGCCGGTTGGCCGCCGCCGGGATCGGCCCGGGCGACCGGGTCGGCGTGCGCGTGCCCTCCGGCACCAACGACCTGTACGTCTCGATCCTCGCGGTGCTCGCCGCCGGGGCCGCCTACGTCCCGGTGGACGCCGAGGACCCGGACGAGCGCGCCGAGCTGGTCTTCGGCGAGGCCGCCGTCGCCGCCGTGCTCGGCGCCGGGCGCGGCCTGGCGACCACCGGCGAACGCGCTCCCGCCCTGGAGCGCCGCCCCACCCCCGCCGACGACGCCTGGATCATCTTCACCTCCGGGTCGACCGGCAAGCCGAAGGGCGTCGCCGTCACCCACCACAACGCCGCCGCCTTCGTGGACGCCGAGGCCGCACTCTTCCTCCAGGAGGAGCCGATCGGCCCCGGCGACCGGGTGATGGCCGGCCTCTCGGTGGCCTTCGACGCCTCCTGCGAGGAGATGTGGCTGGCCTGGCGGCACGGCGCCTGCCTGGTGCCGGTCCCCCGCTCCCAGGTGCGCAGCGGCGCCGACCTCGGCCCGTGGCTGGCCGAGCAGGAGATCACCGTGGTCTCCACCGTCCCGACCCTGGCCGCGCTGTGGCCGGCCGAGGCCCTCAACGAGGTGCGGCTGCTGATCTTCGGCGGCGAGGCCTGCCCGCCCGAGCTGGTGCAGCGCCTGGTCACCGAGGGCCGCGAGCTGTGGAACACCTACGGCCCCACCGAGGCCACCGTGGTCGCCTGCGCCGCCCTGCTGACCGGCGAGGGCCCGGTGCGGATCGGCCTGCCGCTGGACGGCTGGGACCTCGCCGTGGTGGACGAGGCCGGCCTGCCGGTCGCCCCCGGCGGCACCGGGCAGCTGGTGATCGGCGGGGTGGGCCTGGCCCGCTACCTCGACCCGGAGAAGGACGCCGAGAAGTATGCGCCGCTGCCCTCGCTGGGCTGGGAGCGCGCCTACCGCAGCGGCGACCTGGTCCAGGCGGACCCGGCCGGCCTGCTGTTCCTCGGCCGCACCGACGAGCAGATCAAGCTGGGCGGCCGCCGGATCGAGCTCGGCGAGGTCGACGCGGCCCTGCAGGCCCTGCCCGGCGTGGCGGGCGCGGCGGCCGCCGTCCGGACCGCGCGCGGCGGCAACCAGCTGCTGGTCGGCTATCTGGTGGTCCAGGACGGCTTCGACCGCGAGCAGGCCGTCGAGCGGCTGCGCGCCGAGCTGCCCGCCGCCCTCGTGCCGCTGCTGGCGACCGTCGAGGCCCTGCCCACCCGGACCTCCGGCAAGGTCGACCGGGCCGCCCTGCCCTGGCCGCTGCCCGAGCTGGAGAACGCGGGCCCCGGCGAGGAGCTGTACGGCACCGAGGCCTGGCTGGCCGAGCAGTGGTCGGAGATCCTCGGCGTGCGGGTCGGCGGCCCGCGCGACGACTTCTTCGCGATCGGCGGCGGCAGCCTGGCCGCCGCCCGGCTGACCACCCTGCTGCGCACCCGCTACCCGAGCGCGGCCGTGCTGGACATCTACCAGCACCCGACGCTGCGCAAGCTCGCCCGGCACCTGGAGCGCTCCGCCGGCGAGAGCGCCGAGGCCCGTACCGTCGCCCTGGTGCCGACCAGGGCCAAGCTGCTCCAGCTGCTCCTGCTGGTCCCGCTGTTCACCGTCGTCGGCCTGCGCTGGACGGTCGCCCTGCTGGCCGCCGGGAACCTGCTGACCCACCTCGGCGACTACCCGTGGGCGCCCACCGCCTCCTGGTGGTGGGTCGGCGCGGGCGCGCTCGCGCTGTACACCCCGGCGGGCCGGCTGGCCGTCGCGGCGGGCGGCGCCCGGCTCCTGCTGCGCGGGGTGCGCCCGGGCAGCCACCCGCGCGGCGGCTCCGTCCACCTGCGGCTGTGGACCGCCGAGCGGCTCGCCGAGCTGAGCGGCGCGGACTCGCTGTCCGGCGCCTGGCTGACGCGCTACGCCCGGGCGCTGGGCGCCAAGGTCGGGCCCGAGGTGGACCTGCACTCGCTGCCGCCGGTCACCGGGATGCTGAAGCTGGGCCGCGGCTGCGCGGTCGAGGCCGAGGTGGACCTGTGCGGCTACTGGCTGGACGGCGACCGGCTGCTGATCGGCCAGGTCAAGATCGGCTCCGGTGCCGTGGTCGGCACCCGGTCGACGCTGCTGCCCGGCGCCCGGGTCGGCAAGCGCGCCCAGGTGGCGGCCGGCTCCAGCGTCACCGGGCAGGTGCCGACCGGCCAGCGCTGGGGCGGCGCGCCCGCCGTCAAGCTGGGCCGCACCGAACGCGCCTGGCCCAAGGAGCGCCCCGCCCGCCGGGCCCGCTGGGCCTCGCTGTACGGCGCCAGCGGTGCCGTGCTCGGCCTGCTCCCGGCGCTGCCGGCGCTCGCCGCGCTGGCCGTGCTGTCCCGGTTCGTCGACCAGGGCGCGGCGCTCGGCCCGGCGCTCGGCGGCGCGCTGCTCGGCCTGCTGCCCGCCACGCTGGCGTTCGGCGCGGTGTACGCGACGCAGCTGGTGGTGCTGGTCCGGCTGCTGAGCGCCGGCCTGGTGCCCGGGACGCACCCGCTGCACGGCCGGGTGGGCTGGCAGGCGTGGACCGTCACCCAGCTGATGGACCGGGCCCGCGAGGTGCTGTTCCCGCTCTACGCCGGGCTGGTCACGCCGCTGTGGCTGCGCACCCTCGGGATGCGGGTCGGCCGGGGCGCGGAGGTGTCCACGGTGCTGGCGCTGCCCAGCCTGACCACGGTCGGCGACGGCGCGTTCCTGGCCGACGACACCCTGATCGCCCCGTACGAACTGGGCGGCGGCTGGGTGCGGCTCGGCGAGGCGAAGGTCGGCGAGCGGGCGTTCCTCGGGAACTCGGGGATGACCGCGCCGGGCCGCTCGGTGCCCAAGCGCGGCCTGGTGGGCGTGCTGTCGGCGACACCGGCGAAGGCGAAGAAGGGCGGCTCGTACCTGGGCATGCCGCCGATGCGGCTGCCGCGCTCGGCGGACCTGGCCGACCAGAGCCTGACCTACGAGCCGCCGGCCCGGCTGCTGTGGGCGCGCGGGCTGGTCGAGGTGGCCCGGCTGGTGCCGGTGCTGGCCTCGGCGGCGCTGGGCCTGCTGACCGCGGCGGCGCTGTCCTGGCTGGCGGCCGGCTCGCCGCTGACCGCCGCGCTGCTGTCGGGCCTGGTGCTGCTGGCGGCCGGCGCGCTGGCCTGCCTGGTCTCGGCCGCCGCCAAGTGGCTGCTGGTCGGACGGTTCCGGGCGGTGGAGCACCCGCTGTGGAGCGGCTTCGTGTGGCGCAACGAGCTGGCGGACACCTTCGTGGAGATGCTGGCGGTGCCGTGGCTGGTCGGCGCGGTGCCGGGCACCCCGGTGCTGAACCTGTGGCTGCGCTCGATCGGCGCGCACGTCGGGCACGGGGTCTGGTGCGAGAGCTACTGGCTGCCGGAGGCGGACCTGGTCACCCTCGGCGACGGGGTCACCATCAACCGGGGCTGCGTGGTGCAGACGCACCTCTTCCACGACCGGATCATGCGGATGGATACTGTGGTCCTCCGCGAGGGCGCCACCCTGGGCCCGGGCGGCATCGTGCTGCCCGGCAGCACGGTGGGCGCGCGCAGCACGCTGGGCCCGGCCTCGCTGGTGATGCGCGCCGAGTCCGTCCCCGCCGACACGCGGTGGCTGGGCAACCCGATCGAGGCGTGGCAGAGCACGCCGTGACCACCTCCCCGTCCCCCCGTCCCGGCCCGCAGGAAGCGCACGTCCCCGTGAAGCCCAAGCACGTCCCGGCGGCCGCCGGCGCCCCGGACCCGTACTTCCCGAACAGCGGCGACCACCGCTACCGGGTGCACCGCTACGAGCTGGCGCTGGACTACCGGCCCGGGCCCAACCGGCTGGCCGGCTCGGCCCGGCTGAGCGCGGTCGCGGACGCGGCGCTGGCCGAGTTCGCGCTCGACCTGGCCGAGTTCCGGATCGGCCGGGTGCTGGTCGACGGCAAGGCCGCCCGCTACACCCACCGCGGCGGCAAGCTGCGGATCCGCCCCGCCAGGGCGCTCGCGCCGGGCGCGGCGTTCACCGTCGAGGTGCACTACGCGGGCAACCCGCGCCCGGTGCGCAGCCCGTGGGGCGGCCTGGGCTGGGAGGAGCTGACCGAGGGCGCGCTGGTGGCGAGCCAGCCGGTCGGCGCGCCGTCCTGGTTCCCGTGCAACGACCGCCCCGCCGACAAGGCGACCTACCAGCTGGCGCTCACCACGCCGTCCCCGTTCACGGTGGTGGCGAGCGGCCGGCTGCTGACCCGCACCACCCGGGCGTCCAGCACCACCTGGGTGTACGAGCAGAGCGCGCCGACCCCGACGTACCTGGTGACGGTGTCGATCGGGCACTACCGGCCGGTGCCGTTGGCGGTGCGCCCGGCGGTGCCGCAGACCGGCTACGTGCCGGAGCGGCTGGCCGCCGCCTTCGCCCGGGACTTCGCCCGGCAGCCGGAGATGGCGGCGTACTTCGGCGAGGTCTTCGGCCCGTACCCGTTCGGCGAGTACGCGGTGGTCGTCGCGGACGAGGAGCTGGACGTCCCGGTGGAGGCGCAGGGCGTCGCCACCTTCGGCACCAACCACCTCGGCGGCGGCTGGGAGCGCGAGCGGCTGATCGCCCACGAGCTGGCCCACCAGTGGTTCGGCAACAGCGTCACCATCGCCGACTGGCGGCACATCTGGCTCAACGAGGGCTTCGCCAAGTACGCGGAGTGGCTCTGGTCCGAGCACGCCGGCGGCCCGGGCGCGGCCGTGCACGCCGCCGCCGCGCACCGGCTGCTGGCCGGGCTGCCGCAGGACCTGACACTCGGCGACCCCGGCCGCAGGCTGATGTTCGACGACCGGCTGTACCAGCGCGGCGGGCTGGTGGTGCACGCGCTGCGGCGGGCGCTCGGCGACGACGCGTTCTTCGCGATGCTGCGGGACTGGACGGGCGCCAACCGGCACGGCGTGGTCGCCACCGCCGACCTGCGCGCGCACGCCGCCCGGTACACCGCCGCGCCGCTCGGCCCGCTCTTCGAGGCCTGGCTGGAGCGGCCGGAACTGCCGCCGCTGCCGGGCTGATCCGGTCACCGGGCCCGGCCTGATCCGGTCACCGGGCCCGGCCTGATCCGGTCACCGGGCCCGGGCGCGGGGTTATGGGGCCCGTGCGCGGGATTATTGGGTCGGCGTCGCGGCCGGGCTGGACTACTGTCCGTGCACATGTCGATGAGTCCAGAAGCCCACATGACCGACCTCCCCTCCGAGCTGCTGCCCGCCACCCGCCGAGCCCTGCTGCACCGGCTCGCCGTCGCCCAGGCCGAGGGGCGCACGCCCTCGATGGTCGCCGGAGTGCTGCGCGACGGGCGGCCGGTGTGGAGCGGCGCCCGCAGCATGGTCGACGGGCACGCGCCGACCCCGGACGTCCAGTACCGGATCGGCTCGCTCACCAAGACCTTCGTCGCCGTGCTGGTGATGCGGCTGCGCGACGAGGGCCTGCTCGACCTCGCCGACCCGCTCTCCCGCCACCTGCCCGGCACCCCCGCCGACGACGCGACCGTCGCCCAACTGCTCGCGCACTCCTCCGGCCTGACCGCCGAGACCCCCGGCCCGTGGTGGGAGCGGACCGAGGGCTCGCTGCGCCCCGGCCTCGACGACGTCCTGGAGGCCGACCGGCCGCTGAAGCACCCCGCCGGGCGGGTGCACCACTACTCCAACCCCGGCTACGCGCTGCTCGGCGCCCTGGTCGCGAAGCTGCGCGGCGAGCCCTGGGGCGAGGTGCTGCGCCGCGAGGTGCTGGCCCCGCTCGGCATGGACCGCACCACGCTGCTGCCCGAGCACCCGCACGCCGGGGGCTTCGCCGTCCACCCCTGGGCCGACGTCATGCTGCCCGAGCCGCTCACCGACACCGGGCTGATGGCGCCGGCCGGCCAACTCTGGTCCACCATCGCCGACCTGGCCCGCTGGGCGGCCTTCCTGACGGCCGGCGACGACAGGGTGCTGTCCGCCGACACCGTCGCCGAGATGCGCCGCCCGGCCGTCGCCCCGGACGACGCCGAGTGGACCAGCGGCTACGGCCTCGGCCTGCAACTGCGCCGCGACGAGGGCCGGCTGCTGTACGGGCACACCGGCTCGATGCCCGGCTTCACCGCGGGCCTGTGGATCAGCGAGACCGACGGCCTGGCCGCGTACGCCCTCTCCAACGCCACCAACGGCGCCAGCGCCCCGTCGCTGGCCGCCGAGTTGATCGCGCTCACCGCCGACCTGGAGCCCCGGCTGCCCGAACCGTGGCGCCCGCTCGCCGAGGTGGACGCGGAGCTGCTGGAGCTCACCGGCCCCTGGTACTGGGGCGCCGCGCCGGCCGCCCTGCGGCTGCGGCCCGGGCGGGTGCTGGAGCTCACCCCGCTCACCGGCCGCGGCCGGGGCTCGCGCTTCCGGCCCGAGGCGGACGGCACCTGGACCGGTGTGGAGAACTACTACGCGGGCGAGACCCTGCGGGTGGTCCGCCACCCCGACGGCACGGTCAGCCACCTCGACGTCGGCTCCTTCGTCTACACCCGCGAGCCGTACGGCCCGGCCGGCGCCGTCCCGGGCGGGGTCGACCCGGAGGGCTGGCGGGCGTTCTGAGCGGCGCGCCGCGATCGTCACGACAGCGGCACGTCGGATCGTCACGACAGCGACGTGACGCGAGCGGCGTGACGGCGCGATCGTGACGACAGCGGCGTGACAGCAGCCGCGTGACGACCGCGGGGTCGCGACAACGGGGGCGTGCGGTGCGGCCGTACGCCCCCGTGGTGCGTGTTGTCCACCCCCCGCGAACGAGCGCCCGGTGCCGGGCAGATGACCGCCGGGCCACGGGTGGTGCCATTCAACAGGTGCACATCTGCGGTCCTCCGGGCCGCAACATGAATGCCAACCGATTCGGAGAGAAACACGGGGACCGGTTCGCGTCCATGCCCAACCGCCTGCGGACCGGGACGGTGCCCTGGTGATCCACGGCACCGCCGATCGTGCTGCCCTGGAGGGTCCGCCATGACCACCGTCCCCACGTACGCTCCGTCCGCAGTCACCACCACCCACGACGCCCCGGCGGTCCCCGCGCCCCGCCCCCACCGGCCCGCCGCCCCGGCCTCGTACACCGTCTCCCTCGCCCGCGACGAGGACGACGTGCGCGCCGCCCAGCGGCTGCGCCACCAGGTCTTCGGCACCGAGCTGGGCGCCGAACTGCACAGCCCGGTCGCGGGCCTGGACGTCGACCCGTTCGACGAGTTCTGCGACCACCTGCTGGTCCGCGAGGGCGAGCGGGGCACCGTCGTCGGCACCTACCGGCTGCTGCGCCCCGAGGCCGCGCGCCGGGCCGGACGGCTGTACTCGGACGGCGAGTTCGACCTCTCCGCGCTCGCGCCGGTCCGCCCCGGCCTGGTCGAGCTCGGGCGCTCCTGCATCCACCCGGACCACCGGGGCAACGGCGCCGTCATCAACCTGATGTGGGGCGGCATCGCGCGCTACCTGGCCGACACCGGCAACACCTGGGTCGGCGGCTGCTGCTCGATCGAGCTGGCGGACGGCGGCGCCACCGCGGCCCGGGTCTGGGACACCGTCAGCGCCAAGCACCTGGCGCCCGAGGAGTACCGGGTCACCCCGCACCGTCCCTGGGACGCCACCGGGGTGGCACGCGCCGAGCGGGGCGCGCTGCCGGCCCTGCTCCGCGGCTACCTGCGGCTCGGCGCCTGGGTCTGCGGCACGCCCGCGTACGACCCGGACTTCGACTGCGCCGACCTGTACGTGCTGCTGTCGCTGGAGCGCACCGACCCGCGCTACCTGCGGCACTTCCTGTCCGGCGGACCCGCCTCGGGCGCCTCGTCGTGAGCGTCTGGCTGCCCACCGCGACCTGCCGGCCCGAGACCTGCCTGGCCGACGTCCCGCCGAGGGTCTCCCACCCCCGGCGGGCGCTGCGGCTGACGGCCTGTCTGGCGGCGGTGCTGGCCGGGGTCGTGCTCCTCCCGCCGGTCCGGCTGCTCCGGGACCGCGCCCGGAACCGGCTGGCCCGGCTCTGGGCCCGGGTCGTGCTGCGCACCCTCGGGGTGACGGTCCACCTCGCCGGGCCCGACGGCTGGGGGCCCGGCGCGGACGGCGGGGTGCTGGTGGTGGCCAACCACGTGTCCTGGCTGGACATACCGCTGCTCGCCGCCGGGCGGCCGGGCCGGTCGCTGGCGAAGACCGAGGTCCGCCGGTGGCCTGTGCTCGGACCGCTGATCGCCTTGGGCGGCACCGTCTTCCTGGACCGCGACCGGCTGCGGACGCTGCCGGACACCGTCGCGACGGTGGCCGAGGTGCTGCGCTCCGGCCACCCGGTGATCGTCTTCCCGGAGGGGTCGACCTGGTGCGGGCGGGAGAGCGGCCGGTTCCGGCCCGCGCTGTTCCAGGCGGCGGTGGAGGCGGGTGCCGACGTCCAGCCGGTGACGATCCGCTACCGGCTGGCGGACGGACGGCCGACCAGCGTGCCCGCCTTCATCGGGGACGACGGGCTGCTCACCTCGCTCGCCCGGGTGGTCGCGGCCCGCGGGCTGGTCGCCGACGTGACCTTCCTGCCGCCGATACCACCGCCCGGGCCCCGGCCCGGGCGGGCGGGCGCCCGGCGCGAACTGGCCCGCACGGCGCAGGCGGCGGTGGAAGGGATCCGCTGACCTCGCGCGACCTCCTGTGACCTTCCCGGCCTTCCGCGACCTCCCGCGACCTCCTGACAGCACCTCACCGGTCGGTCCCGGCGGCTCAGGCGACGCCCGCCCCGGCCAGGTCCTCCGGCCGCGGCTCTTCGGAGGCCGCCGGGGCGAGCGGGCGGGCCCGGCCGACCAGGACGGCGACCAGGACCGCGGTGACGGCGAGCACGGCCGAGCCGCAGCGCAGCGCGAGGTGGATGCCGTCGACGAAGGCCCCGTCCACCGCCTGGCGCACCGGCTCGGGCAGTGCGCCGGCCGCGCCGCCACCGCCGTGGGCCGCGCCGGTCGGCGCGTCCGCGATCGGGCCGACGGCCTCCGGCGGGACGCCGAGTCGGTGCAGGGCCGAGGTCAGCCCGTCGGTCATCCGGTTGGTCAGGACGGCGCCGAGCACCGCGATCCCGAGCACGCCGCCGAGTTCGCGCAGGGTGTTGACGGTCGCCGAGGCCATCCCGGTCTGCGCCGGGGCGACCCGCTGGAGCACCGCGACCGAGACCGGGGTGAAGGTCAGCCCCATGCCGAAGCCCATCGTGAACAGCGTCCACAGGTACTCCGGGTAGCGGGCGTGGTCGCCGTACAGCGACAGCCCGCCGAGACCGAGCGCGCACAGCGCGAGGCCCAGCACCATCGGCGGCCGGGGGCCGTACCGGGCGGCGAATCGGCCGGACAGCGGCCCGGCGACCACCAGCATCGCGGTCATCGCCAGCCCGGCGTACCCCGCGCCGGACGGGGACCAGCCGAGCACGCCCTGCATCATCAGCGGCAGGAAGAACAGCGCCCCGAACATCCCGAAGCTCACCATGAACCCGCTGAGCAGCGCACCGCTCAACGCGCCGTCCCGGAACAGCCGCAGCTCCAGCATCGGCTCGGCCAGGCGCAGTTCGAGCAGCAGGAAGGCGGCCAGCAGGACGGCGGCGGCAGCGCCGCAGCCGGTCACCCGGGGGTCGGTCCAGCCTCGCGTGGGGCCCTCGATCAAGGCGTAGACGAGCAGGCCGAGGCCCGCCGCCGAGAGCGCGAACCCGCCGAAGTCGATCCGCCGGGCGCGCGGCGGGATCTCCGGGAGGACCTTGGCGGCGAGCAGGACGCCGGCCACGCCGATCGGCACGTTGATCCAGAACACGCTGGCCCAGCCGAAGTGTTCGACCAGCGGGCCGCCGATCACCGGGCCGATCGAGAGGCCGATCGCGGACACCCCGGACCACACGCCGATCGCCTTGGCCCGCTCGCGCTCGTCGGTGAACACGTGCCCCAGCAGGGTCAGGCTGCCGGGGGTGAGCAGCGCCGCCCCGACCCCCTGGACCATCCGGCCCGCGACCAGCACGCCGATCGTTCCGGCGAGCGCGGCCACGGCGGAGCCGAGCGTGAACAGGCCGAGCCCCAGCACGAACATCCGGGTACGGCCGTGGCGGTCACCCAGCGCGCCGCCGGTCAGGACGAGTGCGGCGTAGACCAGGCTGTAGCCCTCCGCGACCCACTGGAGACCACTGATCCCGGCGTCCAGCTCCTGCCCGATGCGGGGCAGGGCGACATTGACGACGACGTTGTCCAGCATGGCCATGAACATGGCGATGCAGAGCGTGAGCAGCGCGAGCCGTTTGCGGCGGGCGCTCGACTTCTCCATGGGTTCCCTTCCGATCATGAGCCCCTAACAGTGTTAGGGGTCGGCGTGACAGCCACAGAGTGCACCTAACGGTGTTAGATTGCAAGCGGGAATCGACCGCACCACCGGAGGCGTCCGCACAGCCATGCCGCAGAACCACACCGACACACCCGGAACCGACGACGCGACACCCGCCCTGACCAGGGAGGCCCTCGCCCAGGCCGCACTGCGCGTCCTGGAACGGGACGGCCTGGCCGGGCTGTCCATGCGCAAGGTCGCCGCCGAGGTCGGCGTCAAGGCGGCCTCGCTGTACTGGCACGTCCGCAACAAGCAGGAACTCCTCGACCTGCTCACCGACGCGGTGATGGGCTCCGCCGAGCCCCCGCCGCGCGAGGGCGACTGGCGCGAACAGTTCCACGCGTACTGCTGGCGCTACCGCCGCCTACTGCTCGGCACCCGGGACGCGGCCAAGGTCGTCGCCGGCCGGCTCGCCCCCGGACCCAACCTGCTCGGGCTCATGGAGGACCAGCTGGACCGGCTCCGCGCGGCCGGCTTCACCGACGCCGACGCCGCCATGGCCAGCTACCTGCTCGGCGCCTTCGTCCAGGGCTTCGTGCTCCAGGAGCAGTCGCCGATCTCGGCCTCCGAGGTCCTCGGCACCAGCCGCCGGGACATCGCCGACGCCGCCGGAGACCTGTTCCGCGCCCTGCCCGCCGAGACCTTCCCCAACCTGGTCGACCTCGCCGACGACCTCACCGAGCCGAACATGGACGCCCGCTTCGAGTTCGGCGTCCAGCGGATCCTCGACGGCCTCGCGGCCCTGCTGCCGCCGGAGCGGCGCTGAGCCCGGGGCCCGGGGCCGGTCCTCCCCGTCCCGGGCCTCCATCCACGCCGCCTCCTCGGGCCGGACCCCGGCCTCCGGCAACGGGTAGGCTCACCGGGCCCCCGCCCGTACGACCACGGAGGAGTCACCGATGCCCGAGCCGTACCCCCTCTACGAACCCTACGCACAAGGCCTGTTGGACGTCGGCGACGGTCAGCTGATCCACTGGAACGCCTCCGGCGACCCGGCCGGCAGGCCGGCCGTGGTGGTGCACGGCGGGCCCGGCTCCGGCCACAGCCCGGGCGCCCGACGGTACTTCGACCCGGAGCGCTACCACCTCGTCCAGTTCGACCAACGCGGCTGCGGGCTCAGCCGGCCGCACGCCGCCGACCCGTCGACCAGCCTGGAACACAACACCACGGCGCACCTGATCGCCGACATGGAGCGGCTGCGCGAGCACCTCGGCATCGACAAGTGGCTGCTGTACGGAGGCTCGTGGGGCTCCACGCTGATCCTCGCGTACGCGCAGGCCCACCCGGAACGGGTCTCCGCGATCGTGATCTGCGGGGTCACCATGACCCGCCCCGAGGAGACCGACTGGCTCTACCGGGGTGTGGGCCGCTTCCTGCCCGGGCCCTGGGAGGAGTTCCGGGACTTCCTTCCGCCCGCCGACCGGGACGGGGACACCTCCGAACTGCTCGCCGCCTACAGCCGGCTGCTCAACAGCGCCGACGAGTCCGTCCGCCGGGCCGCCGCCAACGCCTGGGCCACCTGGGAGGACGCGGTCATCTCGCACGAGTCGCTGGGCAAGCCGAACGCGTACACCGACCGCCCCTCCGAGGCGCTGATGGGCTTCACCCGGATCACCGCCCACTACTTCTCGCACCAGGCCTTCCTGCCGGACGGCCAACTGCTGCGCGACGCCGGACGGCTGGCCGGAATCCCCGGCGAGCTGATCCACGGCCGACTGGACCTCGGCGGACCGCTCGCCACCGCCTGGCAGCTGGCCAAGGCCTGGCCGGACGCGCGGCTCACGGTCATCGACGAGTCCGGGCACACGGGGAGTCCGCGGATGCGGGAGGCAGTCCTGGCCGCGATCGAACGCTTCGCCTGAGCGCTCCGCAGCCCTGGGGTCGGGCCGGTCCGATCAACGGCCCGACCCTACGGCGACCGTAGAATACGGCGCATGATCGCCTATGCCCCAGCCGCCCTGTTCTTCGTCCTGTTCGGACTCGGGGTACTACGCGACCGTCGCCAGTTCAGCAACGCCATCCTGCTCGGCATCGCCGTCTCACTGCTCTCCCTCGCCGTGCTCGCCGAACTGCGCAGAGCCCCCACCCTGGTGGTGGAGATCGCGATGGTGGCGATCTTCCTCCTGCCGACCGTCGGGACCGTGGCCCTGATCTGGTTCCTCATCGCCAACGGCCTGACCATGATCCGCAAGGAGGGCAGACGGCCGGCCAACCTGCTCTCGCTGCTCGCCGGGCTGGGCATCGTCGCCGTCATCCTGATGCTGTTCGTGGCCCTCGCCCTCCGCTCGGCCCGACTGGGCATCGTGGTCGGCACCCTGCTCCTGGTGATCGGCTACGTCTCCTTCCTCTTCACCTGCTTCATCGGCTACGCCTTCCTCTACGGCCGCCACCGGCCCCGCCAGGACGTGGACTTCGTGGTCGTACTCGGCTCCGGACTGATCGGCGGCGAGCGCGTCCCGCCGCTGCTCGCCAGCCGGCTGAACCGGGGCCGCGAGGTGTACGAGAAGCAGGCCGCCCGCGGCAACCCGCCGGTGCTCATCACCTCCGGCGGCCAGGGGCCGGACGAGAAGCTGCCGGAGTCCCACGCGATGGCCGACTACCTGGTCGAACACGGCTTCCCCGCCGAGCACATCGAGCGGGAGGACCGCTCGCGCACCACCGAGGAGAACCTGCGGTTCAGCAAGGCCATCATGGAACAGGCCAAGCCCGACTACCGCTGTGTCGTGGTCACCAACAACTTCCACGCCTTCCGGGCCGCCCTGCTCGCCCGCGAGACCGGCGTCAACGGCCACGTCTTCGGCTCCCCCACCGCCCGCTACTACTGGCCGAGCGCGACCATCCGCGAGTTCGCCGCGATCTTCCTGTCCCACAAGCTGGTCAACTTCGGCATCTGCGGCCTCATCGCCCTCTGCGGCCTGCTCGGGGCACTCTGAGCGGCTCCTACCGCTCAGACCCCTCCGGCTGCTCCGAGTGCCAGGTTCGGGCCCCGGTCGCCACAGCGGCCGGGGCCGGCCCGTTCCGGGGCGGGTACGGCGGCCGCCCGGCCGGGCCACCCGCTCGGTCAGGACTCTGGGCGGTCAGGCCTCCGGGCGGGGGCCAGGATCGCGCAGGTGGTGGTGGCGTGCGCGTAGAGCTTGCCGTTCTCCGCGCCCACCACCCTGGCCTCCGCCGTCGCCATCGTCCGGCCCAGGTGCAGCACCACGCCCTCGCAGCGCAGCGTCCCGGAGTCGGCGAACAGCGGGCGCAGCATGTGGACGTTGAGCTGGGTGGTGGTGTAGCCCACCCCGGCCGGCAGCCTGCTCAGCACGGCGCAGCCGAGGGCCGAGTCGAGCAGGGCCGCCAGGTAGCCGCCGTGCACGGTGTTCATCGGGTTGTGGAGGTGGTCTCCGGGTTCGCCCCGGAACACCGCCGTTCCCGGCTTCACCTCGGTCAGGTGAAAGCCCATGGTGCCGCAGATCGAGGGCTCCGGGATCCGCCCGGCGATCCACTCCAGCAGGATCTCCTCTCCGCTCAGGTGGGTGAACTCGGCGATCGGCGGGCCGGGCGTCCAGGTGTGGGTCCGGGTCCGCCGCTCCGGGCCGTTCGTGGGCTGGGGGCCTTCGGCGGCGATCTCATCGGTGGTCATGGGATCAACCTGCCTGGTCCGGCCGCCTGCCTCAAGTGCCTTACGGCGCGCGGTGGGTACGGGGCCGCGGCCGCCGGACCATGGCGGCCCGTGCCATGCCCGGGCGGCGGACCCCGGATGACCGCCACATGGCACCGGGGCTCCTGGCGCGCCACGCTGCACGGGACCGGCCCCCTCCTCCCCCACCCAGGAGTCCCCATGCCCCTGCGCCCCACCGCCGCGGCGCTGTTCACCGCCGCCGTCCTCGCGCTCGGTACCGCCGCACCCGGCGCGGCCGCGGCCTCCGACACGGTTTCCACCCTGCCGTCCGCAGCCGCAGCCGCAACCGCGACTGCGAGCGGCAGCTTCCAGCAGGTCACCGGGTTCGGCACCAACCCGGGCAACCTCGCAATGTACACCTACACCCCCGCCGGGCTGCCCAGCGGCGCTCCTCTGGTGGTCGCGCTGCACGGCTGCGTCCAGAGCGCCACCGACTACTACCGCAGCTCGGGCTGGACCAAGTTCGCCGACCAGTACGGCTTCGCGGTGGTGTTCCCGCAGACCAGCAGCGTCAACAACAGCCTCTCCTGCTTCAGTTGGTTCGACGCGGGCAAGGCCGCCCGGGGCGTCGGCGAGGCCAGGTCGGTGGTCGAGATGGTCACCAAGGCCGAGTCCCTGTACGGCTCGGACGCCCGCCGGGTGTTCGTCACCGGGCTCTCGGCCGGCGGCGGGATGGCCGCCGACCTGCTGGCCGACTACCCCGACGTGTTCGCCGGCGGGGCGATCGACTCCGGACTGCCGGCCCACTGCGCCGCCACCCAGGCCGCCGCCTCCGGCTGCCAGAACTCCGACCAGGGGCTCACCCCGGCCCAGTGGGGCGACAAGGTCCGGGCCGCGTACCCGGGTTACACCGGACCGTGGCCCAGGGTGGCGATCTGGCAGGGCACGGCCGACACCGTGGTCAGGCCGGTGAACGCGACCGAGCTGCGGGACCAGTGGACGAACGTCCAGGGCGTCGGCCGCCAACCGACCGGCACCCGGAGCCTCCCCGGCGGCACCACCCAGGAGCTCTACGCCGACGCGAGCGGAAAGCCCGCCGTGGCAGTGTTCACGATCAGCGGGATGGGCCACGGCCTGGCCGTCCACCCGGGCTCCGGGGCCGACCAGTGCGGAGCGACCGGCGCCTACTTCCTCGACACCATCTGCTCCGGCTACTACACCGCGCAGTTCTGGGGGCTGGACGGTGGTTCCGGCCCCACCGACCCCGGGCTGCCGGCCCCGACCGGCCTGACGGCGAGCGCGACCGCCGGTTCGATCGCCCTCGGCTGGCAGGCCGTCAGCGGCGCGGCCTCCTACCAGGTCTTCCGCAACGGCGGCCAGGTCGGCACCGCGACCGGCACGACCTTCACCGACACCGGACTCGCGGCCGGCACCACGTACGGCTACACCGTGGCGGCGGTCGACGGCTCGGGCACGGTCGGCGCCCGCTCGGCGGCGGTGACGGCGACCACCCCGGGCGGGGGCGCACCCCAGTGCTTCACCGCCAGCAACTACGACCAGGTCCTGGCCGGCCGTGCCACCCAGAGCGGCGGCCTGACCTTCGCGCTGGGCTCGGGCCAGAGCATGGGGCTCTGGAACACCTTCGTCACCCACACCCTGAAGCAGACCGGCCCGGGCTTCTACGTGCTCGCCGACGGCCAGTGCTGAACGGACGGCAGCCCGCACGCCACCGAGCAGCACCACGACCACCCGCCCCACAACGGCCCACAGCGCGACGGCCCACACCACGACGGCCCGCGCCACCACGCCGACCGTGAGGCTCATCCCACCCCCACCTCCACCTCCACCTCCACCCGGAGCCCGGCGAACAGGTCGGTCTCGATCCCGCCCGCCGCGGCCGCCGCACCGGCCTCCGGCAGCAGGCTCCGGGCGAGGTGGTAGTCCTCCGTCGGCCAGACCTCGCGCTCGATGTCCCGCGGGTGGGCCATGAAGGCCACGCCCGGCTCCACCTGGGTGGCGTGCGCCAGCATCGCCGCGTCCCGTACGGCGAACTGCTCGGCGCACGCGATCCGGGTCGTGGTGGCCAGGGCGGGCGGGGTGTCGGGCCAGCCGGCCAGCAGCTCGCCCATCTCCGAGGGGACTCCGCGTTCCGTCATGGCCGTGTGCAGCGCCTGGAACCAGGCCCGGGAGAGCGCCAGGTGGTAGTAGAGCTTGGACACCTGCCAGGGCTCGCCCTGCCCGGGGTGGCGCTGCGGGTCGGCGGCGGCTTCTACGGCCGCCACGGTGACCTGGTGGGTCATCACGTGGTCCGGGTGCGGGTACCCGCCGGTCTCGTCGTAGGTGACGACCACCTGGGGGCGGAACTCCCGGATCAGCGCGACCAGCGGCGCCGCCGCCAGCTCCACCGGCCGGGCCGCGAAGCAGTCCTCCGGGAGCGGTTCGCCCGGCCCGGGCATCCCGGAGTCGACGAAGCCGAGGAACCGCTGGCGCACACCGAGGATCTCCCGGGCGGCCGCCATCTCCTCGCGGCGGACGCGGGCGATGTCGGCCCGGACCTCGGGCCGGTCCATGGCCGGGTTGAGCACCGAGCCGCGCTCGCCGCCGGTGCAGGTGGCGACCAGGACGTCCACGCCCTCGGCCGCGTACCGGGCGAGGGTGGCCGCGCCCTTGCTGGACTCGTCGTCGGGGTGCGCGTGCACGCTGAGCAGGCGGAGAGCGCCGGGGTGACGGGTGGACACGGGTACCTCCATGTTTGGGTGGTCGGAAGCCGCTCGGCGGTCAGCGGGACGGGCGGGTGTTCGGGTAGAGCAGTGCCGGGGCGATGGCGAGTGCCGACAGGGCCAGCACCCACCAGAAGGTCTCGCCGAAGGCCGCACCCGGCTGGTCGGGGTGCCCGCCCTGCGCCTGCTGGAGCGCCAGCGTCAGCACCGCCGTGCCGAGCGCCCCGCCGAGCCGGTTGAGCACGTTGACCGCGCCCGCCGCCGCCGGCACCTGGGCCTTCTCGACGCTCCCGTACACCGCCGCCAGGCCGGGTATCGCGATCAGCCCCATGCCCGCGCCGCGCAGCGCCAGCGAGCCGACGATCAGCCAGGCCGCCGGTTCGGAGCCGCTGCCCAGCCGGGTGAACGCGAGCATGCCGGCCAGGGAGCAGGCGATGCCGATCATGATCAGCGGACGCGGCGCGAAGCGGTCGGTGATCCGGGCGGCCAGCATGGCGGTGACCGCCGTACCGAGGGCCTGCGGCGCCAGCAGCAGACCGGCCTCCACCGCCCCGGCGTGCTTCACCTGCTGGTAGTACAGCGGCACCAGGAACATCGAGCTGTAGAGCGCGGCGCCCTGGAGGAAGCTGTTCGCCGTCGCCACGGAGAACCCGCGCCGGGCGAACAGCCGCAGGTCGATCAGCGGCGCCCGGCCGACCTTGCGGCCCACCCGCAGCGCGTGCCAGCCGTAGACCGCCACCAGCACCGTGCCCACCACCAGCGCGACCCAGCCGGCCGTCGCGCCGTCACCGATCGTCGAGAGCCCGTAGACCAGCCCGGTCAGACCGGGCGAGAGCAGCACCAGCCCCGTCACGTCCAGCCGGGGCTTCGGTATGTCCGACGCCTCGTCAGTCGGCAGCCAGCGGGCGGCGAGCAGCAGGATCACCAGCCCGACCGGCACGTTCAGCAGGAACATCCAACGCCAGTCGAAGTGCTCCAGCACCAGCCCGCCGAGGATCGGCCCCAGGACCGGGGCCAGACTGATCGGGAGCATCAGCGTGCCCATCACCCGCCCGACCCTGGACGGCCCGGCCGCTTGTATGATGATCGCCTGGCCGAGCGGTTGAATCATCCCGCCGCCGATCCCCTGCAGCACCCGGAAGGCGATCAGACTGCCCGTCGACCAGGCCAGGCCGCACAGCGCCGATCCGAGCACGAACAGGACGACCGAGGCGAGCCACGCCCGCCGCCCCCCGAAGCGGCCGGCGGCCCACCCCGAGAGCGGCATGGTCAGCGAGATCGCCAGCAGGTACCCCGTGGCCACCCACTGCATCTCCGCGATCGAGCCGTGCAGATCGCGGCCGACGGAGTCGATGCCGACGTTGACGATCGTGCTGTCCAGCAGCGCGAGCACCGGCCCCAGCGCGAGCACCGAGGCCATCTTCCACAGGCCCGCCGGAATCGGCTCCGGCGCCCCCTCCCGGACTCCTCCCGGCTGGTCCTTCGCGGCGACGGATGTCGTCATGCGCCCCTCCCCTAGTCGCAGTCGGGCCAGCGCCCCCCGAACCCGCGTGCGGCACCCCGACGCTCGCTCGGCACACTCTCGGACGCTCACCCGGGCAGCCGCTCCGGCCGCCCGAGAAGAACTTAGGCCGGACCCACTGATTGGGTCAAGCCTAATTCCTGTACCCGACCCAGCAACCTGCGCTACGCTCCCGGCATGACCGAGAACGCGACCACGCCGAGCCTGCGCGAGCTCAACAAGCGCCGCACCCGCGAGGCGATCTCGCACGCCGCGACCAGGCTCTTCATCGAGCAGGGCTTCGACCGCACGACCATCGCCGAGGTCGCGGCCGCCGCGGGCGTCGCCAAGATGACCGTCACCAACCACTTCCCGCGCAAGGAGGACCTCTTCTTCGACCTGCACGAGGAGCTCGTCGTCCGGCTCGCCGCGACCGTCGCGGGGCGCGCGCCGGGCGAGTCCGCGCTCGCCGCGCTGCGCCGCGACTGCCTCGCCGGGCTCGACCGGCACGACGCCCGGCTCGGCTTCTCCGGCCCGGAGTTCGCCCGCACCGTCTTCGACAGCCCCGCCCTGGGCGCCCGGCTGCGCGAGCTGCACGAGCAGGGCGAGACGGCGCTCGCCGAGGCGCTGGCCGAGGCGGTGCACGAGAGACCCGTCGGCTTCGAGTGCCGCGTCGCCGCCGCGCTGCTCGCCGCCGTCGACCGCGCTGTGTTCGCCGAGGTGTTCCGCCGCACCCTGGCGGGCGAGGAGCAGGCGGCGATCGCCACCGCCGTCCGCCCCTCGGCGGTCCGGGCCTACGACCGTCTGGAGGGCGCCCTCGGGAGCTTCGCCGTACGGGAGGCCTAGGCCGCGGGCCCGGCCTCCGACCAGGGGCTGAACCACGTGTCCGGGCCGGAGCACCCTTGACGAAAGGTTGACCTGCTCACGGCAGAAGGTTGGCGATGGCCGCCTCTATCGTCGGCCCATGCCCTCACAGCCCATCAGGCCCACCACCCTGCCGGTCCTGCCCTACCGCAAGCCCACCCGGGGCCGGGACTACTGGGTCCTGGACAACGTGCTGCCCGACCCGGACGCCGTCCGGGAGCGCTGTCTGGCCCGCGGGGACTGGACCGAGGGCTACCCGCACCGCCCCGAGACCTGGCCAGGGCTGCGCACCATGCCGGGCCTGGAACCCGGGGAACTGGCCCGGGTCGAGTCGCTGGTCCGCAAGGCCACCGGCGCCTCCCGGCTCTGGGTGCGGAGCACCCCGGGCGGCGGCACGCTCAACCACAACTGCGTCCAGGTCGTCGGCGCCGGGGAATCGGAATCCCGCCCCCACACCGACTCCCGCGCGCTCTGCCGCTACGCCGCCGTCCTCTACCTCAGCCCCGGCGCCCCGAAGGACGCCGGCACCAGCTTCTACCGCCAGCAGTTCCCCGGCGGCCGCCTCGGCGGCAACCTGGTCAACGCCCCGCACACCAACCTGGTCGAGGCACTCGGCACCCGCCACGTTCCCGGCGACCACTTCACCGAGGACGTCCGCGTCCCCAACCGCTACAACCAGCTGCTCCTCTACCACGCCAACCTGATCCACAGCGCCACCGGCTACTACGGCACCGACCTGGCCGAGCGGCGGATGACGGCGGTCTTCTTCTGGATGGCGTGACCCCCACCTACTCTCCGGACGACCCGCCCCTCAGCCGGCGCCCACGTGCGCCAGACTCGCCCTGGTCAGCGCCGCCGCCAACCGGGCCTGGTCCGCCGGCCCGAACAGCGCCCCCAGTGCGGCCGGTTCACCCGGCAGCCCGAGCGTCCGGGCCTCCGCCAGCACCCGCTCGTCGAAGTAGGGCCGCAGCGAGGACCAGACCGCCTGCGCCTCGCGCCGGCCCCCTCATGCCCTCCATCCACGCTTGCCCGGATTCGGGCACCCCGCACCCGGGGAGGCTGGCCGCATGAACGAGCGAATCATCGGACGACATGCCCAGGCGAATGCCACGGCCGCACGAAGCGAGGCGGGCGCATGAGTCGTGACACCGTTCCCGCGACCGAGACCATCCGCCCCGAGTGGGCCGCGATCGACGAGTTGCCCACGGTCGAGCTGCTCCGGCTGATGAACGCCGAGGACCGCACGGTGCCCGAGGCCGTCGCCGGGGAGTTGGAGCGGATCGCCGCCGTGGTCGACGCCGTGGCCGTCCGGATGGCGCGTGGTGGCCGGCTGGTCTACGCGGGCGCCGGGACGGCCGGGCGGCTCGGCGTGCTGGACGCCGTCGAGTGCCCGCCGACCTTCGGCACCGATCCGGCGCTGGTCGTCGGCCTGATCGCGGGCGGGCGCCCGGCCGTCACAGCGGCGGCCGAGGGTGCCGAGGACCGCACCGACCTCGCCGAGGCCGATGTGGCCGCGCTCGCCCTCACCCCCGCCGACACCCTGGTGGGCGTCTCCGCCTCCGGCCGTACGCCCTACCCGCTGGCCGCCGTCCGCGCCGCACGCGCGGCGGGGGCGCTGACCGTCGGGCTGGCGTGCAACCGCGGCTCGGCGCTCGCGGCCGCGGCCGAGCTGGGCATCGAGGTGGAGGTCGGCCCCGAGGTGCTGGCCGGATCGACCCGGCTCAAGGCGGGCACGGCGCAGAAGCTGGTGCTCAACCTGCTGTCCACGGCGGTGATGGTCCGGCTCGGCCGGACGTACGGAAATCTGATGGTCGACCTCCGCGCCACCAACGACAAGCTGCGCGACCGCGCCCGACGGATCGTCGCCGAGGCGACCGGCGCCGACGGGACCGCGGTCGACCGCGCCCTGAGCGCGACCGGCGGCCGGGTCAAGGACGCCATCCTCTCCCTGCTCGCGGACGTGGACGCCCCCACCGCCGCGCGCCTCCTCACGGCCTCGCAGGGACGGCTGCGCGAAGCCCTCCGCCTCGCCCGGCCGTAACAGCCCTGCACCGCGCCCGGCCAAAACCCCGCCCGGCCGTAGCCCCGTCCCCCGCCGGCTCACCCCAACCGCACGTCCGCCACCACGACGACCTCGCCGAGGCGCGGGAAGTCCAGGTCCACCGACGCCCGGTGCTCCTCCGCCGTGAGCGCGGCCATCGCGTCCTCGACGAACAGCAGCCGGTACCCGTGGTCGCCGGCGGCCCGGGCGCTGGACTCCACGCCGAGGTTGGTGGCGATCCCGGTGAACACCAGGGTCTCCACGCCCCGCGCCCGCAGCAGCCCGTCCAGGCCGGTGCCCTGGAAGGCGCCGATGGTGCGCTTCACCACGACCTCGTCGGCCACCGCCGCGACCTCCGCGACCAGCCCGCTCCCGGGCGGCTGCTCGGCGACGTTCGGCCGCTCGACCCGCACCGCGACCACGGGCGCGCCCGTCGCCCGGAACTCCCGGGCCAGCTCCAGCGAGGCCTCCACCACCTCCGAACCGGTGCGCGGCGCGAGCGGGTTGGCGACGATCCGGTCCATCAGGTCGATCAGGACCAGGGCCGTACTGCGGGGATCAAGGGTGGTCATGGACGTCACGCTAGTCCAGTCACGCCGGCCCGTCCGACGACCGGCCCTCCTGCGCCCGGCCCTCCGAGGCCCGGACCTCCGACACCGGAGCGCCCTCCCCCGTCACCGGAGCGCCCTCCCCCGCCTCCCGCGCGATCTCCGCCCGGAACCCCTCGATCAGCACCCGCAGCCCGTACTCGAAGTCCGCGTCGTGGTCGGTCATCCGCAGCACGTCCACCGCCTCGCGCAGCAGCGGCAGTTCGCGCAGCGCCTCGTCCGGGAACGGCGGCCGGTCGCGGTCCGCGGTGTCCTGCCGCCAGGCCTGCTCCTCGGTGACCCAGCCCATGATGTACCGGTCGACGGTCAGCAGCAGCCGCAGCGCCGTACGCGGGCGCAGCCCGGCCCCGCACAGGGCGGCCAACTGGGCCTCGACCGCCGGGAGTTCGTCCTCGCTGGGCAGGGTGCCGGCGTGCACCCGGGCGCCGTCGCGGTAGGCGAGCAGGGCGCCGCGCTTGGCGCGGGCGTCGGCGGCGATCCACTCAGGCCAGTGCGCCGGGTCCGGCTCGCGGTCGGGCGGGAGGGCCTCGGCGAGCATCGCCTCGGCCATCAGGTCGAGCAGTTCCCGCTTGTTCTTGAAGTGCCAGTACAACGCCGGTGACTGGACGCCGAGTTCACGGGCGAGCCGGCGGGTGGTCAGCCCGTCGATGCCCTCCTCGTCGAGCAGGCGCAGCGCCGTGCGCACCACCTCGTCGCGTTGCAGCGCCATCCGATCGCCCTCCTGGGTTATCCGCTTGCCAGACCCACCTTATCGCCGATAAGTTCCCGAGCTGGAATTTATCAGCGATAAGGACGGCCGTCGCGACGCCGACGACCGCGAAGGGATCCCACCCCTCGTGACCTCCAACCCGAACCCCACCTCCGGACCCGACCCCACCTCCAGCCCCGACCGCCCCTGGTCCCGCCTGCTGCCGAACACCGCCCCCTGGCGCTCCTCCCGGGACTTCCGGCTGACCTGGACCTCCGGCACCGTCACCCTGCTCGGCTCGATCTTCACCATGACCGCGATCCCGCTCCAGATCGCCGACCTCACCGGCTCGCCGCTGGCCGTGGGCGCGGTCGGCGCGGTCGAGCTCGTGCCCGTCATCCTGTTCGGCCTCTACGGCGGCGTCCTCGCCGACCGCGCCGACCGCCGCACCGTCGCCCTGGCCACCGAGGTCGCCCTGGCCGCGCTCAGCGCCTTACTGCTGGCCAACGCGCTGCTCGGCACCCCCGCCGTCTGGCCGCTCTACGTCGCCGCCGGGGTGGCGGCGGCGATCCAGGGCATCCAGCAGCCCTCGGTCGAGGCGATGGTCCCCCGCCTGGTGCCCCAGGACCAGCTGGTGGCGGCGGGTGCCCTGCTGTCCCTGCGCTGGAGCATCGGCGGCGTGGCCGCCCCGGCGGCGGCCGGCCTGCTGATCGCGACCGCCGGCGTCCCGGCGGCCTACCTGGTCGACCTCGGCACCTTCCTGCTCTCGATCGCCCTGCTCGCCCGGGTCCGGCCGGTCCCCTCGGAACGGGACGCCGAGGCGCCGCGGCTCACCGAGTTCCTCGACGGCGCCCGGTACGCGGCCCGGCGGCCCGATCTGGTCGGCACCTACCTGGCCGACCTCGCGGCCACCGTCTTCGCCCTGCCCACCGCGCTCTTCCCGTTCCTGGCCGCGGAGTTGGACGCCACCTGGGCGCTCGGCCTGCTCTACTCGGCCGGTGCGGCCGGCAGCCTGATCGCCGCCGCGACCGGCGGGTGGGCGGAGCGGGTGCACCGGCACGGCCGGCTGGTCCTGCTCTCCGCGGCGCTGGTCGGCGCGGCGACGGCGGCGGCCGCCTTCGCCCCGGGCCTGTGGGCCGTCCTGCTCTGCCTGACCGTCGCGGGCGGCGCGCACTGGGTCGGCGACACCTTCCGCAGCGCCATCTGGAACCAGTCCATTCCAGACGAACTCCGGGGCCGAGCGGCCGGGTTGGAGATGCTGATCGGCTCCGCCGGGCCGGCCCTGGGCGACCTGCGGGCGGGCGGGCTCGCGGCCCGCCAGGGCATCCGGGCGGCGCTGCGCACGGGGGGCCTGCTCTGCCTCGGCAGCTCGGCCGCCGTGTCCGCCGCGCTCCCCGCGCTCTGGCGCTATGACCGGCGGGCGCACCGCACCGGGCCGGCCGCGCCGGAGCCCACCCCGTGACGCGCCCGCCGCACCCACCCCACGACTGCTCAGTCCCGGACGAGCGCCGTCGCGTGCCGGTCGATCAGCTCGTCCAGCCCCCGGAGGTCGTCGACCCCGCGCTTGGGCAGCATGGTCAGCACACCGGTCTCCTCGCTGCCCTTCAACAGCAGGAACAGCCGGGGCGTCTCCAGGTAGTACCGCTGCTCCGACCAGGCGAACTCGGTGACCGAGGCCTCGGTGCTCACGACCACCCCCTGGTCGTCCAGCAGGACCCTGAACTCGCCCTTCTCCCTCGCCGTCCTCGTCACCCGCCGCACCCGCGTCGCGGGCCCCGCGAGAACCACGAGCAGCACGACCGCCACCAGCAGGGCGACCAACCGCAGCACCGTCCCGCCGAGGACGGCGAGCAGCCCGACGACCGCCGTCCCGCCGACGGCCACCGTGTACACGGCCCGCCGCGACCGGCGTCCGGCCGCCGTGCACCGCTCCCACGCCGCGAAGGCCTCCCGGAAGTCCTCGGCCGTCGGGGTGTAGCGGACCTCGACCGACGTCACCGCCCGCTCGTCGGAACCCACGTCCCACACCCTCCGACCCATGCACGCACAACTCCTGACACCAGCTTCGCCGGATCGTAGCAAAGACCGTACGTACCCGATGCGACCGCGTCCACGGCCTCCCGGCCCTCCGGCGTGAATGCGCCGCTCCCGGCACCCACCCGTTGACCGACCACCCCGCCCGGCGGTTGGCTCACCCCGAGCCGGCCGCCGGGGAGTTCGGCGTCCACCGCCGACGCGGCACGGCCCGATCCCAGGGGAGGGAACCCGATGACCCGCATCCGCCGCCCACTGCGCGCGGCCCGCACCCTCGCGGCCGCCGCACTGGCCGCCGCCGTCTCCATCACCGTCGCCGCCCCCGCCCAGGCGGCCCCGTCCACCACACAACCGTCCACCACACGACCGTCCGCCTGGCCGGGCGGCACGGGCACCGAACGCGTCTCCGTCGGCCCCGGCCAGGCGCAGGCCACCGGCGCCTCGCAGGCCCACGGCCTGAGCGCCGACGGGCGCTACGCCGTCTTCACCTCGGAGGCGGCCGACCTGGTGCCCGGCGACACCAACGGTGCCGTCGACGTCTTCGTCCGCGACCTGTGGACCGGCCGCACCGAACGGGTCGACACCGGTCCGGGCGGCGTCCAGGCCGACGGCGCCGCCCACCACGCCGCGATCAGCGGCGACGGCCGTTACGTGGCGTTCGGTTCCAGCGCCACGAACCTCGCCCCCGGCGCCAACCGCGGCTACCAGGACGTCTACGTCCACGACCGCCGGACCGGCGAGACCCGGCTGGTCAGCGTCGGCAAGGCGCCGGGAGCCCCGCAGACCGACCGGGTGTCCGACGTCCCCTCGATCAGCTGGGACGGCCGCTACGTCGCCTACCAGTCCAACCGCAGCGACCTCGCCCCCGGCACGGTCACCTGGTTCGGCGGCAACATCTACGTCACCGACCTCTGGACCGGCGACACCCGCCTGGTCAGCGTCGGCGCGGACGGCAAGGAGGCCGACGCCTCCTCCGCATCGCCGGAGATCAGCGGCGACGGCAGCACGGTCGTCTTCATCTCCAAGGCGACCAACCTCATCGGCCCGGGCCGGCCCGACACCCTCTCCCCGGCCGCCGTCGCCGAGCTCAGGGCCGGCTCCGACGAGGAGTTCGCCGCCGACTCCCTCCGCCCGGAAGCCCGCTCAGACTCCCGCCCGAACGCCCGCCCGGACACCCGCGCAGAGCTCCTCAAGCCGCGCCTCTACCCGCTGTACGCCCGCGACCTGCGCGCCGGGCGGACCAGCCTGGCCTCCTCGGCCCCCGACGGCGGCTACAAGGGCGCGGCCGACCCGTCGATCAGCCCGGACGGCCGCTACGCCGTCTACTCCTCCTGGGTCGTCCACGGCGACACCTCCTGGGACCGCCACTTCGAGCTGTACGTCCGCGACCTCCGGCAGGGCACCGAGACACTGGTCAGCGTCGGCCTGCCCGGGACGAAGACCACCCTCGACTCCTTCGGCGGCCGACTGACGGCGGACGGCCGGTGGGTCTACTTCAGCTCGGCGGCGGAGAACCTCGTCCCCGGCGACACCAACAACGCCGAGGACGTGTTCCGGCGCGACCTGTGGACCGGCCGCACCGAGCGGGTCAGCGTGGCGGGCGACGGTTCCCAGACCACCGGCTCCTCGTACGCCCCGTTCCCCGACGCCTTCGGCACCGCGGTGGTGTTCACCTCGTCCGACAGCACCCTCGTCCCGGGGGACACCAACAACGCCGAGGACGTGTTCCTCCGCCGCCTCCCGCTGTTCTGACAGCGAACTCCCACACCGACCCCCGACCGGCGCGGGTGCTCCCGGTCTCACACCGTGAGCGCCCGCGCCGAGGCCCGGATCGGCGCCGGCAGTTCCGTCCACCCCCGCAGGTACCGGTCCACCGCCGCGGCCACCGCCCGCCCCTCGGCGATCGCCCAGACGATCAGCGACTGCCCGCGTCCGGCGTCCCCCGCGACGAACACGCCCTCCGCCGCCGTGGCGAAGCCGTCGTCCCTGGCCAGGGTGCCCTCCGGCCCGGTGGCGAGGCCGAGTTGGGCGAACAGCGGCCGGTCCGGGTCCGGCCCGGTGAAGCCCAGCGCGAGCAGCACCAGCTGCGCCGGCAGCCTCCGCTCGGTGCCCGCCCGCGGGCTGCGGTCGGCGGGCTCGGCCTCGGCGAAGCGGACGGCGGCCAGCCGGCCGTCCGGGCCGGGCTCGAAGCCGACGGTGGCGGCCGCGAACACCCGGGGCCCGGCCTCCGCCGCACCGGACTCCTCGTGCGAGGTGGTCTCCCGGTACACCTTCGGGTACACCGGCCAGGGCTGCCCGTCGGCCCGGTCCCGCGGCGGCCGCGGGTTGATGTCCAGCTGGGTGACGGAGGCGGCGCGCTGGCGCAGCGCCGTCCCCAGGCAGTCCGCCGCCGTGTCGCCGCCGCCGACGATCACCACGTGCCGCCCCTCGGCGGACAGCGGCGAGACCGGGCAGTCGCCCTCGTCCACCCGGTTCGCCCAGGTCAGGTACTCGATCGCCTGGTGCACCCCGGTCAGCTCCCGCCCCGGCACCGGCAGCTCCCGGCAGGCGGTCGCGCCCACCGCGACCACCACCGCGTCGTACCCGGCCCGCAGTTCCTCGCCCGGGACGTCCCGGCCGACCCACACCCCGGTGCGGAAGTCGGTGCCCTCGGCCCGCAGCTGGTCCAGCCGGCGCTCCAGCCGGTGCTTCTCCAGCCGGAACGGCGGGATGCCGTACCGCAGCAGCCCGCCCGCGCGGTCGGCCCGCTCGTACACCGTGGTGGCGTGCCCGGCCCTGGTCAGCTGCTGGGCGGCGGCCAGCCCGGCCGGGCCCGAGCCGATCACCGCGACCCGCCGCCCACCGGAGCGCTCGGCGCCGTCGGGCGGCCGGGGCCCGTCCCAGCCCGCGTCCAGCGCCCGGTCGGCGATCGCCAGTTCCACGTTCTTGATCGTCACCGCCGCGCCGTCGATGGCCAGCACGCAGGCGCTCTCGCAGGGCGCCGGGCAGAGCCGCCCGGTGAACTCCGGGAAGTTGTTGGTCGCCAGCAGCCTTGCCGCGGCCGCCCGCCAATCCGCGCCGGCCGCCGCGCCGACCTCCGCTCCGACGTCCGCGCCCGCTCCGGTCCCCTCCCCGGAACCCGTCCCCGACTCCGCCACCAGCCGGTTCCACTCCGGCACCAGGTTCCCGAGCGGACAGGCGCTGTGGCAGAACGGCAGCCCGCAGTCCATGCACCGCCCCGCCTGCCCGCCCACCACCGGCAGCAGCGGGCCGGGCCGGTACACCTCCCGCCAGTCCCCCAGCCGCTCCCGCGCATCACGCCGCACCCGCTCTTCGCGCGGGGTGGTGAAGAAGGCCATCCGGTCTGCCATCGCGGCCTCCGGCAGGGCGTGCCGACTCGGATCAGGCGGCCCACCCGGCGGCGCGCCACCGTACGGCCACCGTACGCCCGCGAAGCACCGCGCGACAGCCCCGGCCGTCACGGACCGCCCCGGAGCGGCCGCGGAGCGGGCCCGGACACCCCGCCCCCGCCCGAAACCGCCGTGAGCACGCCAGGGAGAATCTCCGCCATGACCCACACCGTGCTGATCGCCGAGGACGACCGGGCCATCCGCGACTCGCTCGCCCGCGCGCTGATGCTGCAGGGCTACCGGGTGCGGGTCGCCGCCGACGGCACCCAGACCCTGGCCGTCCTCGCGGAGCAGCGCCCGGACGTCCTGGTGCTCGACGTGATGATGCCCGAGCCGGACGGCCTGGAGGTCTGCCGCCGGCTGCGCGCGGCCGGCGACCGCACCCCGGTGCTGATGCTCACCGCCCGGGTCGAGGTGCCCGACCGGATCGCCGGCCTCGACGCGGGCGCGGACGACTACCTGGTCAAGCCCTTCGACGTGGACGAGCTGTTCGCCCGCCTGCGCGCCATGCTGCGCCGCCGCCCGCCGGAGTCCGCCACCGAGGTGCTGACCGTCGCCGACCTGCGGATCGAGCCGCCCGCCCGCCGGGCCTGGCGCGCCGCCCAGGAGCTCGAACTGTCCCGCACCGAGTTCGACCTGCTGGAGCTCCTCGCCCGGCACGCCGGCGCCGTCCTCGACCAGGCCACCCTGTACGAGCGGATCTGGGGCTACGACTTCGGCCCCGGCTCGAAGAACCTCGCGGTGTTCATCGGCTACCTGCGCCGCAAGCTCGACCGCCCCGGCCTGGCGCCGCTGATCCACACCGTCCGCGGCGTCGGCTACACGCTGCGCGAGCCGTGACCGGCCCGGCCCGCCGCCTCCCCCGGTTCCCGCGCCCCGGCCTGCCCACCACCTTCGCGCTGGCCTTCGCCGCGATCGCCGCGCTGGTCGCGGTGCTGATCGGCGCACTCGGCTACGACGCCGCCGCGCGGCTGATCCGGGACGACGAGACCGCCGACTTCGGCGCCGCCGTCGACTCCGTCGGCCGCCAGGTCCAGCGGGAGGTGCTCTTCCCGGGCGACTTCGCCGGCCCGAGCGGCCTGAGCGCCGACCTGGTCCGCCCGATCCGGGTCACCACCCAGTCGCTCGACCCCGACGGCGCGGTGCTGCCCGGCACCGCCCGGCTCGACCTGCCGCCGAGCCCGTCCGACCACGAGCTCGCCCACGCCGACCAGCCGGGCCGCACCTCGATCGGGCTGCGCCACGAGCACCGCGAGGCCTACCGGGTCGGCGTGGTCTCGCTCGGCGGCCGACGCGGGGCGGTCCAGATCATCCAGCAGGTCGGGCCCACCGAGAAGCTGCTGACCACCCTGCGCACCCGTACGGTCGCCCTGGTGGCGATCGTCGCGGTGCTCGCCGGCGGGGCCGGCCGACTGCTCGCCCGACGGATCACCCGACGCCTGGTACGGCTCACCCACGCGGCCGAACTGGTCGCCGCCAGTGGGCGGTTGGACGTCCCGGTGCCCGCCGCCGGTACGGACGAGGTGGGCCGGCTCGGCCGGGCCTTCGACCGGATGCTGGGCCGGCTCGCCACCGCCAAGGAGAACCAGCGCCGACTGGTCCAGGACGCCGGGCACGAGCTGCGCACCCCGCTGACCAGCCTGCGCACCAACCTCTCGGTGCTCCCCAGCCTGGACCGGCTGCCGCCCGCCGAACGCACCGCGCTGATGGCCGATCTGGTCGAGGAGACCCGCGAGTTGACCCAGCTGGTGGAGGAGCTGGTGGCGCTCGCGGCCGACCGCAGGGCGGACGAGCAGCCGACCGAGGTACTGCTCGCCGACGTGGTCCGGCAGGCCGCCGCCCAGGCCCGGCGGCGCGGCGACCGGGAGGTCGTGGTGGACGCGGACGCGACCGTGGTCACCGCCCGGCCGGACGCGCTGGCCCGCGCGGTGGGCAACCTGCTGGACAACGCCGCCAAGTTCGACCCTGCCGGGACGGGCCCGATCGAGGTGGTGGTGCGCGGCCCGCGGGTGGAGGTGCGCGACCGCGGCCCGGGCATCGACGCGGCCGACCTCGACCGGGTCTTCGACCGCTTCTACCGGGCCACCGCCGCCCGCGGCCTGCCCGGCTCCGGCCTGGGCCTGGCCATCGTGCACGAGGTGGCCCGCTCGCACGGCGGTACGGCCTTCGCCGCCAACCGGGAGGGCGGCGGCGCGGTGATCGGCTTCACCCTCGGCGCCGACGGAGCGGACGGGCCCGCCGGCTGAGCACGCGGACGGGCCCGGCGCGTGGCAGCGCCGGGCCCGCGGTGGAACCGACCGTCAGACGGCGGCCAGCAGCCCCCGCCCGAGCCAGTCGGCCTCGTCCTTCACCCCCGGCAGGACGAAGAAGTAGCCGCCGCCGGTCGGCGAGATGTAGTCCACCAGCGGCTCGCCGATCAGCCGGGTCTGGGTGGCCTCGAACTGCCGCACCACGTCCTGCTGGTAGCAGCAGAACACCAGACCCATGTCCAGGTTCCCGGCCCGGTCGACGCCCCGGTCGTAGTTGAAGCCCCGGCGCAGGATGCGCGAGTTGTCGGTGTCGGCGGTGCGCGGGTTGGCCAGCCGGATGTGGGCGTCGAGCGGGATCGCCTTGCCGTCCGGGTCCTTGGCGTAGTCCGGCGCGTCGGTCTCCCGGGCGCCGTCCAGCGGCGCGCCGGTGTCCCGGCGGCGGCCGAACATCTTCTCCTGCTCGGTGAGGGTGACGCGGTCCCAGAACTCGATCAGCATCCGGATGATCCGGATCACCTGGTAGCTGCCGCCGGTCGCCCAGGCCGGCTCGCCCGTCCCGTCGGTGACCCAGACCAGCCGGTCCATCTCGCGCGCGGAGCCGGTGTCCGGGTTGACGATGCCGTCCTTGAAGCCGAGCAGGTTGCGCTGGGCGCCGTCCGGGCGGGACTGGTTCTGGAAGCCGTCGATCCGCCAGAGGATCTGCAGCGCGCCCCGGGTGTGCCGGGTGATGTCGCGCAGCGCGTGCAGCACGGTGTCCTGGCGGTCGGCGCAGATCTGCAGCGAGAGGTCGCCGTGCAGTTCGGCGGCCTGGAGGTTGTCGTTCGGGAAGGTCTTCATCGGCGCGAGCCTGACGGGCTTGGCCTTGGCCAGCCCGTAGCGGTCGTCGAAGAGCGACGCGCCGACGCCGACCGTGACGGTCAGGTGGTCGGCGGGGACGGTCGGGCCGAGGATGCCGCTGTCCGAGGGCGGCGCGCCGACGCCGAGGTCCGGCGGGGTGCCGCCGGCGGTGAGGAAGCGGATCCGCTCGGTCAGGGTCCGGAACAGCGTTTCGAGGCCCTTGCGGTCCTGGGCGATCACCTGGCAGGAGACGAAGGCCGCGAAGCCGGGGGCCGCCGTGGTGACGCCCGCCTGGTGGGCCCCGTGGAACGGCACCGCCCCGGCCTTCTCCTGCGTGCCGTCCCCGGCGGCGGCCGGTCCGGCGGCGAGGGCGAGGCCGCCGCCGGCCAGCACGGCCGCTCCGGCGCCCGCGCCGAGCGCGGCCCGGACGAAGCTGCGCCGGGCCGGTCCGGCCGGGCAGCCGCCCTCCCCGACGGCCTCGGCAGCGGCAACGGAGGCGGCGGCAGCGGCGTGCGGGAACGGGCAGGACCCGGTGGCTGCGGTGTGGTCGGTCATCAGGCGGCCTTCCGGATCTCGAGCAGGGCGGGGACGGGGGCGAGGTCTTCGAGCAGTTCACCGGTGGCGCCGTTGAGCTGTCGGCGGGCGTCGGCGGGCAGCCGGTCGACCGGGGTCCAGCCCTCGGGCCGGTGGGCGGCGGCGACCAGGTCGCCGACCCGCTTCATCCCGGCGTTCACCTTGACGAGCACCTGCGGGTCCCGCTCGTCGAGCAGCGGCTGGAGCAGGGTCAGCAGCTCCTGGGTGCCGGTCAGGTTGGCCTGGGCGGTGGCCAGGTTGGTGCCGCTGCCCATGTCGGTGTCGCCGGTCAGCTCGAACTGGAGGGTGTTCTCCAGGATCTCGTGGGCGCGCAGCGGCAGGTCGCCGGGGGCGAAGTCCTGGCCGGGGAAGTCGTGCGCCAGCTTCTCCACGTTCTGCGCCAGGTCGTCGGCGACGGGCGTCAGCTCGGCGGCGGACTGGTCGTGCCAGAGGCCGTACTCCAGCCGCAGGAAGCCGGTGAAGCCCGGGTCCCGCTCCTTCTCGGCGAGTCCGTCCGGGCGGCCGTCGATCTTGCCGTCGAGGTCGGCGAAGGTGCCGTACGCGGCGCCGAGCGAGGCGTACTGGAGGTGGGCGGTGAGCCAGTCGGCCTTCGCCGTGGCGAGGTCCCCGGAGCGCACGTCGGCCTGGAGCTTCCGGCTCTCCGTCACGAGCGTCGCGAGGCCCTGGTCGACGTACTCCTTGTAGCTGTCCAGCGGGGCCTTGAGGTCCTCCTCGGCGACCGGCTTGACGGCCTTGACCACGGCGGCGCCGCTGACGTGCACGGCGGCGGAGGTGACGGACTTGCCGCCGGTGGGCACGCAGCGCCAGGCGTAGTCGCCGGAGCCGATGGTGGCGGTCAGGGCGCGGGTGGTGCCGGGGGCCAGGCCCTCGATCTCCCCGTAGACCGCGCCGCTGCCCGGGTCGACGAGGTAGACCTCGGCGACCTTGTCGCCGGTGTTGCGCATCTGGAACACCTGCTGGCCGGGCCGCGGGTCGGCGAAGCCCTTGCCGCACTCCTGCTCGGAGACGGCGACGGTGGCGGATCCGCCCTGCTTGCCCTCGCTGACCGCGATCACCACGCCGGCCACCACCACCGGCACGGCGATCGCCGCGGTCGGCAGCACCCAGCGCGGCCGGCCCGCCCGCACCGGTCCGGCCGTACCCCCGCCCTCGCCCTCGGCCCCGCCCGCGGCGGGCTTCGCGTCGGCGGGAGCGGCGGGAGCGGCGGCCGGGGCCGCCTGGGCGCGCCCGCCACTGCGGACCCCCTCGACGAACAGCGTCATCACGACGCCCAGGTACGCGACGTAGCCGACGACCTGGAGCACCGTCATGGTGACGGTCAGGTTGAGGGTGCCCTGGACCAGCGTCGCGTACCAGGACGAGGCGTCCAGGTGCCCGCTCAGGTCGAAGGCGTACGAGGTGCCGCCGCCGACCAGGCCGGACTCCTGGAGGTCCCGCAGGCCGTAGCCGAGGACGCCCGCCGCGACGACGATCAGTCCGACGCCGGTGATGGTGAAGAACCGGGTGAGGTTCATCTTCAGGGCCCGCCGGTACAGGCCCCAGCAGAGCCCGGCCGAGAGCACCAGGCCGACGGCCGCGCCGATCAGCGGCCCGGTGGACTCCCCGGCGGTGCGCACGTTGGTCCACAGGAAGAGCGAGGTCTCCAGGCCCTCGCGGGCGACCGCGAGGAAGCTGGTGAGCACCAGCGCGCCGGCGCCCATCGCCAGCGAGGCCTGGACCTTCTCCTTGATCTCGGCGGAGAGGGTGCGCGCCGAGCGCCGCATCCAGAACACCATCGCGGTGACGAAGCAGACCGCGATCAGGCTGAGCACCCCGCCGAACGCCTCCTGGGCGTGGCCGGAGAGGTTGGCGGCGGTGAAGGTGAGCACCGCGCCGAAGCTCAGGCTGAGCGCGACGGCCGCCGCGACGCCCGACCACACCTGGGGCAGCCGGGCCTTCTGGTCCGCCCGCACCAGCGTGGCGACCAGGATCGACACGATCAGTCCGGCTTCCAGGCCCTCGCGCAGACCGATCAGGAAGCTGGGAAACGCCTCATCCCACATGCGGCGGGCTCCTCCCCCGGGCCGGCCCGGGTCGTTCACCTGTCCTCGACCCCGCCGCGGTGGCGGCGGGGCGGCACAGCCGAACGCCCCGGACACTGCGGTCCAGGGCGCCACGGCTTAGCTTAGGCAAACCTTAGAGCCGCGCAGGTCAACCGCACCCCCGGTTCGGGTAAGGGTTCGGTATGAGCTCGCCCTCGTGTTGACCAAACCCGCAGGCCGGAGGGATCGTCAGGAGCCCCCGGTCACCCCCACCACTGCTCCGGCACCGCCTCCGGTTCGGGCGACTCCGGCACCGTCACCGGTTCGGCGCAACGCACCAGGAGATCACCCTCCTCCGTTCCGGCGACGAGGTAGCCGCACTCGCGCAGCACGACCGCGGCCGCGCCGCTCAGCGCCGCGAGCGCCTCCCGGGAGGGCGGCCCGCCCGGCTCCGCGCCCGGCGTCCAGCCGACCACCACGCCCTCGGGGTGGCGGTCGATCCACAGCGGTGAGGGGCCCGGTCCGGTGTCGAACCCGGCGCGGGCCAGGGCCTCGGTGACGTCCTCGAAGAGTTCACGGTGATCCACCATTGGCGCAGCGTAGGCCCCGGACCTCGCGACCCCCGGACGCGGCGCGCGCCGAAACGCTTCAGCGGCACCCGACCGCAGCATCGGCACCCGTTGGGCCGAGCGGCGGCCAGCCGATCGGGCGTCAGGAACCCCCGTCCGGCCCGACACGCACGGCCGGACGGGCCGATGGACGTGCACAGTCGGCCCCCTGCCGACAGCATGACAGAGTAAGCGCTCCATCACCCTGAGCAACGGGCCCAGCGGAACAGCTGGTCCGCGCGCCGGTCCCGCCGGCGGGCCCGTATCGAGAGGTCCCATGATCACAACACTTCGCCGGCCGCCGTTCCCGCCGGCGGGCCTCCGGCACGGTACGCCGCGGACGCCGGGGAGCCCGTCGTGAGAGCCGACCAGCAGTCGCAGCCGGGACCGGTGACCACCACGCGCGCCGACCCCGCCAACAAGGCCGAGGCGCTCGCCGACTGGGCGGACGGCCGGCTCGGCATCTACTCCCTGGCCAAGGCCAACCTGCGCAAGATCTTTCCCGACCACTGGTCCTTCATGCTGGGCGAGATCGCGCTCTACACCTTCGTCATCATCATCCTCACCGGCGTCTGGCTCACCCTGTTCTTCGTGCCGAGCATGGGCGAGGTCGTCTACGACGGGTCGTACGTCCCGCTCAGGGGCATCCCGATGTCCGAGGCCTTCTCCTCGACCGTCAAGATCAGCTTCGACGTGCGCGGCGGCCTGCTGATGCGCCAGATCCACCACTGGGCCGCGATCGTGTTCGTCGCCTCGATGCTGACCCACATGATGCGCGTCTTCTTCACCGGCGCGTTCCGCAAGCCGCGCGAGATCAACTGGGTCTTCGGGGCGCTCCTGCTGATCCTCGGCATGTTCGACGGCTTCATGGGCTACTCGCTGCCCGACGACCTGCTCTCCGGCACCGGCATCCGCTTCATGGAGGGCGCGGTCCTCGCCGTCCCGATCGTCGGGACGTACCTGCAGTTCTTCCTCTACGGCGGCGAGTTCCCGGGGCACGACATCATCCCCCGGCTGTTCACCGTCCACGTCCTGCTGATCCCCGGGATCATGGTGGGCCTGCTGGCGGCGCACCTGATCCTGGTCTTCTACCACAAGCACACCCAGTTCGCCGGGCCCGGCCGGACCAACACCAACGTGGTCGGCATGCCGCTGCTGCCGGTCTACACCGCCAAGGCGGGCGGCTTCTTCTTCCTGGTCTTCGGCGTGGTCTCGGTGATGGCGGCGATCGCCACCGTCAACCCGATCTGGATGTACGGCCCGTACCGACCGGACCAGGTGACCACCAACGCCCAGCCCGACTGGTATATGGGCTTCTCCGAGGGCCTGATCCGCGTGATGCCCGGCTGGGAGATCAGCGTCTGGGGCGGCCACACCCTCAACCTCGGGGTGTTCGTCCCGCTGATGGTCTTCCCGACCGTCCTGCTGGCCATCTGGTGCTACCCGTTCCTGGAGGCCTGGATCACCGGGGACCGGGGCGAGCACCACATCGCCGACCGGCCGCGCAACGCCCCGGTCCGCACCGCCTTCGGCGCGGCCTGGATCAGCCTCTACCTGATCCTGCTGGCCGGCGGCGGCAACGACCTGCTGGCCACCCACTTCCACCTCTCGATCAACGCGATCACCTACGCGGTGCGGATCGGCTTCTTCACCGTGCCGGTCGTCGTGTTCGTGATCACCAAGCGCTGGTGCCTGGGCCTCCAGCGGCGGGACAAGGAGAAGGTGCTGCACGGCCGGGAGACCGGCGTCATCAACCGCCTCCAGCACGGCGAGTTCGTCGAGGTGCACGCCCCGCTGCCGAAGGGCCGGCTCTACACCCTCACCTCGCACGACCAGCCGCAGCCCTCCGAGCTGCCGCCCGAGGTCGACGAGAACGGCGTGGCCCGCAAGGCCGGGCTGTGGACCCGCGCGCGGGTCAAGCTCTCCCGCGGCTTCTACGGCGAGTACAGCCAGATCGCCAAGCCCACCGTCGAGGAGCACGAGGAGATCGGCAGCGGCCACGGCCACCACTGACCCCCTCCCACACCTGGAAAGGGCCCGCCGCACCGGGAACGGTGCGGCGGGCCCTCGTCGTGCCGGGGCCCGTCGACGGCGGGCCCGGGCCGCTCAGCCGCGCAGGACGGCCGGGACCACGGCGAACAGCGCCGCCGTCACGGTGACGGAGAGGCAGAGCGCGGCCCAGCGGGCGCAGATCCGGCGGCACTCGACGCGGTACCGGGCGGCCAGCCGGCGGCAGCGCTCGACCGCGCGGTCGACGACCTCCTCGGCGTAGCGCAACCGGTCGGCGGCGTAGGCCTGTTCGAGGCTCTCCCGCTCCGCCGCCGGCAGCCACGGGAACTGCGCGGCGAACGCGCGGGCGTCCCGTTCGGCCGCCGCGACCTCCGCCTCCCAGGCCAGGAACCCCTCGATGCGGGCGAACTCCGCCCGGGAGTTCACCCGGGCACCGACGCCGGCGGGCCTGCCCTGACGGGGCGTCCGCGCTCTCGGCGGACGCTGTCTGCCACCCATGACCGCTCCTCCAGTCCTGTCGAGTCGTCCCGCCGGAAAGCCTGCGGGGTCGGGCTCCCGACGGGGATCGCTCCGCGACCAGGCAACTACTACCAGCGACAAACCGCAGGTGGCGGGCGGCTCGCCACAGCCCGCGCGGCCGGGAAAAACTTGCGTGCCACGCACTATTGCGCGTCGCGCACCTTTCGCGGGACAGTGGTGGCCATGACGAAGGACCAGCCCGGCCTGCGGGAACGGAAGAAGGCCGCGACGCGGGAGGCACTGGGCTGGGCCGCACTGCGGCTCGCGGTGGAGCGGGGGCTGGAGAACGTCCGGGTGGAGGACATCGCGGCCGCGGCCGGGGTGTCCCCGCGCACCTACAACAACTACTTCTCCAGCAAGGCCGAGGCGATCGTCTCCCGGCACCGCGACCGGGTCCTGCAGGCCGCCGGGGAGCTGCGGGCCCGCCCGGCGCAGGAGCCGCTGTGGGAGGCGCTGACCCGCTCCCTCGTCGCACCGTACGTCGGCGCGCCCGAGGGGCCCGACCCGCGCTGGACCGCCGCCGTGCGGCTGCTGCTGCGCGAACCTGCGCTCCAGGCCGAACTGCTCCGCGACAGCGCCGGGGTCCGGCGGGAGCTGGCGGCGGCGGTGGCCGCCCGGACCGGGACCGACGCCGACCGGGACCTCTACCCGAACCTGGTCGCCTCGGCCGCGCTCTCCGCGCTGCAGGCCGCCAACGAGCACTACCTGGCCGCCGACCCGGTGGTGCCGTTCCAGCCGCTGCTCACCGAGGCGCTGCGCCAGCTGGCGGCCGGGCTGCCCGATCCTTCGTCACGGTGAACCCACCGCATCCGAGGGGGATTCGACATGAACGGGGACTTGAGATGAACAGCGATGTCGTCATCGTCGGCGCCGGCCCGGTCGGGCTGTTCCTGGCCGGCGAACTGGCGCTGGCCGGAATCCGGCCGGTGGTCCTGGACCGGCTGCCCGCGCGCTCGGGCGAGCAGAAGGCCAACGGGCTGGTCGGCCAGGTGCTCCGGCTGCTCGACCACCGCGGCCTGTACCAGCCGCTCAGCGGCGTCCCGGGCGCGCCGCGGCCCGTACCGCGCTTCGTGTTCGGCGCCTTCCCGCTGGAACTGCACCGGCTCGACCGGAACCCGCTGCACGCCGTACCCGTACCCCAGCACCGGATCGAGGAGGTACTGGAGGAACGCCTCCTCGACCTGGGCGTCACCGTGCGCCGCGACCGCGAGGTCACCGGCCTGCGCCAGGACCCGACCGGGGTGACCGTCGACGTCCAAGGCCCCGACGGCGCCGGACAGTTGCACGCCCGCTATCTGGTCGGCGCGGACGGCGGCCGCAGCACCGTCCGCAAGCTCGCCGGGATCGGCTTCCCCGGCGTCACCTCGCCCGACCCCGTCTCCCGCATCGCGCACGTGCTGCCGCCCGAGGGGGTGCGCACCACCGACAACGGCGACGTCCTGCTGCCCGGCTGCCCGACCCCGTTCCGCGTCTTCACCCACACCCGCACCGACCACGGCGTGTTCGTCATCTCCCCGTTCGGCCCGGACGCCGTCATGATCGCCACGATGGAGTGGGGCGGCCCGCCGGTGGACCAGCGGACCCCGCTCACCCTGGACGAGCTGCGCGCCAGCGTCCGCCGGGTGACCGGCGCCGACCTGCCGCTCGCCCCGGCCCGTACCGCCGGACCGTTCACCCCGCGCCGCACCGTCGGCCACAACACCCGGCTCGCCGAGCGCTACCGCGACGGCCGCGTCCTGCTCGTCGGCGACGCCGCCCACGTGCACGCCGCGACCGGCGGCCCGGGCCTCAACCTCGGCCTCCAGGACGCCGCCAACCTCGGCTGGAAGCTCGCCGCCGACCTGCACGGCTGGGCCCCGCCCGGCCTGCTGGACAGCTACCAGAACGAGCGCCGCCCGGTCGGCGAGCGGGTGTTCATGCACTCCCAGGCCCAGACCGCCCTGATGGCCCCCGGCCCCGGGACCACCGCGGTGCGCGCCCTGTTCGACGAGCTGCTGGCGCACCCGGACAACCTCGGCCGGATCGCCGCGCTGATGGCCGGCAGCGACGTCCGCCACGACGTCGGCTGCCCGCACCCGCTGGCCGGGCGGTTCGTGCCGGAGCTCGCGGCGACCACCCCGAACGGCCCCGCCCGGATCGCCGAACTCGCCCGCACCGGACGCCCGTTGCTCGTCGACCTCACCGGCGGCCGGCTCGGCCTCGCGGACCCGGCGGCGGGTTGGAAGGACCGGGTCGACCTCGTCACGGCCGACTGCCCGCAGCCGCCGGCCGGCGCCCTGCTGCTGCGCCCGGACGGCTACGTCGCCTGGGCGACCGGGCCCGACCGGGCGGACCGGGAGGGGCTGGCCCGGGCGCTGCGCACCTGGTTCGGCGCCGCCGCCTCCTGAGGACGGGCACCCGCGGACGGGCACCCCGGCGACGGGTTCCACGACGACGCGGACGGGCCCGTACCCGCCGTCCGCGGGGCCGCCGGGGAGGCGCCGGACGGGTGGGGGAGAATGGCGGCATGTCCCGACGTCGTTCCGCGCCCCGCGCCGCCGCGCCCCGGCTGCTGCCCTCGTCCCCCTGCCCGTGCGGCCTGCCCGCCGCCTACGGCGACTGCTGCGGCCGGCTGCACCGGGGCCAGGCGGCGGCCACCACCGCCGAGTCGCTGATGCGCTCCCGGTTCAGCGCCTTCGCCGCGCAGGACGAGGCGTACCTGCTGCGCACCTGGCACCCGGACACCCGGCCGGCCGAGGTCGACTTCGACCCGGGGCTGCGCTGGACCGGGCTGGAGGTGGTCGACACCACCGAGGGCGGCGCCTTCCACGCGCAGGGCACCGTCGCCTTCCGGGCGCACTGGACCGAGGGCGGCGAGGAGGGCGTGCTCAGCGAGAACAGCCGCTTCGTGCGGCACGAGGGCGCCTGGGTGTACCTGGACGCCCTCTCGCTCGGCTGAGCCACCCGACTCGCGGTGGCCGCGGTCGGATGGCCGCTCCGGGCCGCCGCTACAGGTAGTCGTCCAGCCGGGCCAGCGCGAAGCCCTGCGCGGTGACGTCGTTGACGACCTTGCGCAGCAGGTCCGGCATCGAGGCCTTCCAGATGTCGGTGCCCCGGAAGTGGGTCAGGATGATGTCGCCCGGGTGCAGCTTCCGGTCGTCGTAGCGCCACTCCATGTGGTCCGGGAAGGCCTCCTCGTTCCACATCGGCACCGCCTGCACCCCGCAGGAGGCCGCCGCGCGCAGGGTGTCGTCGTTGTACTCGCCGTACGGCGGCCGGAACAGCCGGGGGCGGACGCCGATCTGCTTCTCCAGCTGGTCCTGCTGGGTGCAGATCTCCTCGCGCTGGGTGTCGTAGTCCAGCACCTTCAGGTTGCGGTGGTTGATCGTGTGGTTGTTGATCTCCACGCCCTGGGCGTGCAGGTCGCGGAAGTAGCCGTAGTTCTCGCGGGCGAGGTAGTCGGAGACGTAGGTGCTGAGCGGGATGCCCAGGTCCGCGGCCATCCGGGAGAACTCGGGGTCCTTCTCGTCACCGTCGTCGACGGTCAGGAAGACCACCTTGTCGTCGGTCGGCACCCGGAAGACGACGGGCGGGCGGCCGTCCGCGAGCTTGACGCCCTGCACCGGGGTGAGCTCGGGCTTGGTCGCCGGACGCGGCGGAGCCTTCAGCGGCGGGCGCTCCAGGCCCCAGTGCTGCGCGGCCGCCTCCTGACGGGCCACGGCCTCGGCGCCGTTCGCCTCCTCCGCCAGGGGCGGGGCGCCGGCGTGGTCGGCGTCCGGGGCGGCGGGCGCCGCGTTCGCCTCGGGGGCCGCGTTCGCCTCGGGGGCCGGGACGGCCTTCGGCCCGGCGGGAGCGGCCGGAGCGGCGCAGCCGGCGAGGACGGCGGAGAGGCAGACGGCGGCCAGCAGGCCGGTCCGTACACCGCCCCGGTGGTGCTGGCTTCCCCTCAAACCCCCATTATTACGACAAACTGATGGTCTGTTCATGGGTGCACTGCTCCCCTGCCGTGCACCACCGCCAATCCCCGCGTCACCCGTGCGGGGCAGCGACGCACCGGGTCCTTGCCGTTCCTTTGCCCGGGTGGCGGGGCGACCGGGTGACCGCCGGTCCGACGGCCGGGGCGGAGCGGGCCGGGCGGGGCCGCCGGGAAAACCGATTGCGGCGACGGCCCCCGAATCGGATCATGCGCGCATGACGAACACCGCGCCCCGCCGCTCCGACCTCTGGACCGTCACCACGGCCGACGTGACCGCCCCCGAGGCCCTGGACCTGCTGCGCGAGTACTACTACGACGTGGCCAACCGCTACTACCGCCTGCACTTCGACCGGGAGGGCACCCCCGAGGAGCTGGAGTCCGGCCTGGCCGACTCCCCCAGCGACGACCTCGCCGCCCCGGACGGCCACTTCCTGATCGGCCGCCACGACGGCGCCGCCCACTCCTGCGCCGGCCTGCGCCGACTAGACGCCGCCACCGTCGAACTCACCCGGGTCTTCGTCCGACCCGGCCTGCGCGGCACCGGCGGCGGCGCCGTGCTGCTGGCCGCCGTCGACCGGGCCGCCCGCTCCCTGGGCGCCGAGCGGATCGTCCTCGACACCCGCCTCGACCTGGTCGAGGCCCGCGCGCTCTACCTGCGCAACGGGTACCGGGAGATCCCCGCCTACAGCAGCGGGCCGTACGCCCAGGTCTGGTACGGCAAGGACCTCGCCCCCGTCGAGTAGCGGCGGCGGCCCGGAGGGAACGGACCGGGTTCACACCGCGCCGACGCGCCGGGAGGGCTCCGGTCAGTCCGCCAGGGCGGCCGCGAGTTCGGCCGCCGAGGGCGGGTTGGCGCCCGGGCGCGCGACGGTCAGCGCCGCCGCAGTCACCGACTGGGTGAGGCAGACCGCGATATCGGCGCCGGACGCGTGGGCGTGCAGGAAGGCGGCCATGAAGGCGTCGCCGGCGCCGACCGTGTCCGCGACCGGTACCGGGAGAGCCGCGGCCTCGGCGCGTCCGCCCCCGGCGGTGCGGGCGAACGCGCCCTCGGCGCCGAGGGTGACCGCGACCACGGCCGGGCCGAGGGCCAGCCAGCGCTCGGCGACCGCCTCGGGCCGCTCGCCCGGGTAGAGCCAGTCCAGGTCCTCGTCGCTGACCTTGACCAGGTCGCTCAGCGCCACCCAGCGCTCGACCCGGCGGACGGCCCCGGCCCGGTCGCCCATCAGCGCCGGGCGCACGTTCGGGTCGTAGCTGATCCGCGCGTGCCCGCGCCAGCGCTCCACCAGGGCCAGCACCGAACCGGCGCCGGGCTCGGTCACCGCGGCGATCGAACCGAGGTGGATCGCGGCGGGCGGCTCGGCGAGTTCGGTGGGCGGGAGCGTCCAGTGGATGTCGAAGGTGTAGCGGGCCCGCCCCTGCCCGTCCAGCTCCACCACCGCCGAGGGCGTCCGGGCGACGTCGGCGGCCCGGACCCGCACCCCCGCCGACTCCAGGTGCCGCCGGATCAGCCGGCCGTTGGCGTCCGGCCCCAGCTCGGTGAGCAGGGTGGCCGGTCGGCCCAGCCGGGCGAGGCCGTACGCGACGTTCGCGGGGCTGCCGCCGGGGTGCACCCGGTCCGGGACGTCACTCGTTCGGACGATGTCGGCGACGCACTCGCCGATCACCAGAACGGGCGAGGCTGGGCTGGTCACGGCGGCTCCTGGCATCCGGTACGCGGGCGTCGTCTCGACCGCCAAGCCTACGGGGTGCGTCCGGGCGCACGGCGCCCGGGCAGGAAAGTACGGCCGCCGGACCTGGCCAGGTTTTCCGACGGCCGTGGCTCGTCCGTCAGGGGACGATGCACTCCTGACGTTAGACCGCGTACGGGCGCCGCGCCATCACCGTGGGCCGTCCGGGGGACACGGTGTGTCGCCGGGGCCGTGATCCGCCGTCGCACCACGCCGCGCCGTCGGACCGCACCGATCGCGCCCGCGCCGGCCCGACGGTCCACTAGCATCCGTGGGCCAGGCTCTCCCCGCCCCGGGGGCTCCGCCTCCGCTCCCGCTCGTGAAGTGCGGTGATCACCCTTGTCCAGGCCCCTCGGCCTCCTCAGGCTCTTCAGGCCCCGCGCCCGTCTCGTCCCGTCACTCGCGCTCAGCGCGGTGCTGCTGTCCGCGAGCGTGCCGACGGCCGGCGCCGCCGACGGGCTGGGCGATCCGGTCTTCCCCTCGCTCGGGAACACCGGGTACCGGGTGCTCGGGTACGACCTGGCCTTCGACTACCGGGCCGGGCCCCGGACGGTGGACGGCACAGCCGTGCTCACCGTCCGGCCCGACCGCACGCTCGCCCGGCTGGACCTGGACGCGCTCGGACTGGCCGTGCGCGCCGTCCGGGTCGACGGGCGGCCGGCGGGCTTCGCCGCCCACGACGAGAAGCTGACGGTCACTCCGGCCAGGCCGTTCCGCCCGGGCGCCGTCGCCCGGCTGACCGTCGAGTACACCGCCGACCCGCGCGCCGCGCTGCCGCACACCGGCTGGGTCCCCACCCCGGACGGCTTCGCGGTGGCCGGCCAGCCGAACAGCGCGCACACCGTCTTCCCGTGCGACGACCACCCCAGCGACAAGGCCCGGTTCACCATCTCCGTGACCGCCCCGGACGCTCTCCGCGGCGTCGCCAACGGCGAGTTGACGGCCACCGAACGGCGCGGCGACGGCCGCACCACCCGCCGGTACGTGTCCCGCGAGCCGATGGCCACCGAGCTGGTCCAGGTCTCGGTCGGCGACTACACCGTGCGCGAGCGCACCGGCCCGCACGGCCTGCCGCTGCGCGACGTCGTACCGACCGCGCGCGCCGCCGAACTGGAACCCGCGCTCGCCCTCACCCCCGGCCAGCTCGCCTGGGCCGAAGCGCACCTGGGGCCCTTCCCGTTCGAGACGTACGGGCTCCTGCCGGCCAACACGGACGATCCGGCCGCGTTCGCCTTCACCGGCCTGGAGACCCAGACGCTCACCCTCTACAAGCCGAACTTCCTGCGGCAGGCGGAACCGGCGATCGGCTCGCACATGATGCACGAGCTGGTCCACTCCTGGTTCGGCAACAGCGTCTCCCCCGCCAGGTGGTCCGACCTCTGGCTCAACGAGGGCCACGCCGACTTCTACGGACTGCTGTACCGCTACGAGCGCGGATGGCCGGACGCCTGGGGCTACACCACGCTGACCGACCGGATGCGCTACCTCTACGGGCTGGGCGACCAGTGGCGGCACGACTCCGGGCCGGTCGCCTCCCCCACCGCCGCCGACCTCTTCGACAGCCAGCGGTACACGGGCGGCGCGCTGGTGCTGTTCGCGCTCCGGGAGAAGGTCGGGGCGGCGGCCTTCGACCGGATCGAGCGGGCGTTCCTGCGCACCTACCGGTCCGGGAACGCGACCACCGAGGACTACGTGCGGACGGCCTCGGCGGTGTCCGGGCAGGACCTGCGGGGCTTTCTCGACGACTGGCTGTACGGGCTGCGGACGCCGCCGATGCCCGGTCACCCGGACTGGGTGGTGGGCCCGGTGGGCCTGGCGGGGGCGGCTCCGGGGGCTCCCGGGGCACCGGTTCCCGGGGCGTCGCTCTGGGAGGGTGGGGCCGCGGAGGCGGGCGGGCCCGCGGTGGCGCGGGGCTCCGGAACGCTCTGACGGCGCGGCTGGGACTGCTGGTGCACGCCCGGCGCGCCGCCGTGCGTCCGGTCGCGGCTCGCACGCCCCTGACCGGCAGGGGCGGGTGGGGCCATGGTGGTTCCCACGGCCCGCCCGCCGCCCGGCAGAGTCCCGGTCGGCTCGCGGGCCGTCCAGGGTTACGCTGCCGGCATGTCCGATCAGGGAAGCTACCGCCGCGAATCCGCCCGTGTCCTGTTGATCGACGAGCTGGACCGCCTGCTCCTGCTGAAGTTCCATGTCGACCCGGACGCTCCCGAGAGCGGTCACGGATGGTGCACGCCCGGCGGTGGTGTCGAGGACGGGGAGACCCTGGCAGAGGCGGCAGCCCGCGAGCTTCGCGAGGAGACCGGCCTGTCCGTGGAGCCGGAGGCCTTGCGGTCAGCCGTCGCGGAGACCTCCGGATACGCGGATGTCGGCTGGGCCGAAGGGATCTTCCGGGACGTCTTCTTCCGGCTTCGCGTCACGGGCCACCAGGTCGACGTCAGCGGCCAGGAGGCGAACGAGCGCACGTACCACGCCGGCCATCGCTGGTGGTCCGTCACCGACCTCGCGGCCACCGGCGAGACGGTCTACCCGCTCGGCCTGGCCGGGTTGGCGGCCGAGCTGGTGGCCGGGCGTGTCCCCACTGATCCGGTTCAGCTGCCCTGGCATCACTGAGGACCGCCGCTCGGGCACGCCGCGCCGTAACCCTTCCGGCGCAGCGTCGTTGGACCGGCCATGAAGAAGCGCAGCATGCTTGCCGTCGCCTCGATCGCCGTCGGTGTCGTGGCCTCCCTCACCGCGCCGAGCGCGCACGCCAGTGCCGTGGGCGGGCAGGAGGGACTGCCCGGGCCGCTGAGCAGCGCTCCGGACCTGGTGCCCGGGCAGGTCGGTGACGCGGGCGGCGTCCTCGGGGATGCCACGGGCTACGTGACCGGGTCGGCGAACGGCCTGGTGGCGGCCACTCCGGCGTAGTCCCCGCCGATGGCTCAGGACATCGGGGCTCCGAGGTCCTGGGTCCAGTAGGGGGTGCCGGCCGCGTTGGTGGCGAAGCCGACGCCGATGTCCTTGAACCCGCAGTCGAGCATGTTGGACTGGTGGATTCCGCCGTCCATCCAGCGGGCGAAGACGGCGGCCGGGGTGGTCGGGCCCCGGTCGAGGTTCTCGCCCCACTGGGACCAGCGGTAGCCGGCGGCGGTGATCCGGGCCTCGGTCCGGACGCCGTCCGGGTTGACGTGGTCGAAGAAGCCGCGGGTGGCCATGTCGTCCGCGTGCTTCTGGGCCGAGCCGTGCAGCCGGGGGTCGATCCGCAGCGGGGCGCAGCCGGCCCTGGCGCGTTCGGCGTTGACCAGGTCCACCAGCTGGCGTTCCGGGTTGGGCTGCGGTGTCGCGGTGGCGGTGCGGGTCGCGGTCGGTGTGGCCGTCGCCGTGGGCGTCGGGCTCTCCGCGGGCAGCGGGGCCGGCACCGGTGTCGGGGCGGTGGCGGCGGGTGCGGCGGCGGCCGTCGGGACGTCCTGGGCCGCGGCCGGGGCGGTGGATTCGGGTGCCGTCGGCTGCGGCGGCTCGCCGGCCTGCGGCCAGACCAGGGCGAGGGTGGTCACGGCGACCGCCGCGGCCGCGCCGCTCACCAGGACGGCCTTGCGGGCCGCGGTGCCGGCCCAGCCGCCGTGCCCTCCCGCCGCCGCGTGCGCGCCGGTACCGGTAGAGGCCCCGGCTCCCGCGCCCGAGCCCGCTCCGGTGGCGGCCGAGGAGGCGACGGCGGCCGCCGTGTGCTGGAAGTGGAGCAGCACGGGCGAGCCGAGCGGGATCGGCACCAGGGCGAGGCCGGCCAGCAGTCCTTCGGCCGGGAACAGGTCCCGGCCGAGGCCGCCGCAGTCCGCGCAGTCCCGGATGTGACGGGCGATGCGCTTGCGCCAGACCGAGTTCGGGGTGCCGTCGAAGCCCGCGGTGAGCTCGGTCAGTCCGGGGCAGCGGGGGTAGGCGCAGAGCGCGCGGACGACGATGCGGCCCGCTTCGAGCTGCTTCTTCATCCGCTGCACGCGCACGGCGGTGTGCTGCGGGCTCAGGTCGAGGGCCTCGGCGAGTTCGGCGCGGGTCAGATCGCCGGCGGCCTCCAGCCACCAGAGGGCGAGCAGCTCGCGGTCGTCGGGGTCCAGCCAGCGGGTGGCCTCGGCCACCTCGCGGCGCTGGCCGGACAGGCCGAGGCGCAGGATGGTGAGGTCGGTGAAGTCGGCCCGGGGGTCGGCGACCTCCCAGGTCTCGTCCAGGCCGCCGACGGTCGGCTGCTGCTGACCGGCGGCGTGCCGACGGCGCACCTGGTTCATGGTGATGGCGACCAGCCAGGACCGGAAGGACTCCGGGTCGCGGAGCCCGTCCAGGCCGTCCAGGGCCCGGATCATGGTCTCCTGCGCGACGTCGTCCACGTCGGCGTGGCCGCCGAGGGCGCGGCCGGCCACGTTGTAGACGAGCGGCAGCCAGGCGGCGACCAGCGCCTCCCGGGCCTGCCGGTCACCTGCCTGCGCCGCGAGCACCAGGGTGGTCCCGGTCCTGTTCTGCACCTCAGCGTTCATGGTCCGCACTCCGTGTTGCCGTGTATCCGTCCGCCGCTGCCTCCTCGGAGACCCGTGGGGAGTGATCAGATAACAACAATGTGCACGGAATCGGAAAATCGGCCCGGATCGGCGGGCCCGGTCTGAGGGTCAGACCGGGCCTGGGCAGGAGCGGAAGCCGGGACGATCAGGCGTGAGCCACGGTCGGAGCGGGTCCGAACGGAGGCCGGACCAGGGTCGGTTCAGGGCCGGTTCACGCCGGGGAGGCGAACACCTGGGTCCACCACGGGCCGTTGTTGCCGGTCCGCACGCCCACGCCGAGCTGCTTGAACGCGCAGTTCAGGATGTTGGCCCGGTGGCCGGGGCTGTTCATCCAGGAGTCCATCACCGCGGCCGGGTCCTTCTGGCCGCGGGCGATGTTCTCGCCCCAGGTGCTCCAGCTGTACCCGGCGGCCTCGATCCGGTAGTCGGCGTGCTTGCCCTCGGGGCTGGCGTGGTCGAAGTAGTTGCGGTCGGCCATGTCGTCGCTGTGCGACTGGGCCGCACTCGTCAGCCGGGGCTCGGCGCTGACCGGCCCGCAGCCGGCCTTGCCGCGCTCGACGTTGACCAGGTCGACGACCTGCTGGGCGTACGACGGGGCCGCGCCTCCGCCGGCCGGCACGCCCCCTCCCCCAGGCATGCCCCCGCTCCCCGGGAAGCTGCCGCCCCCCGGCATCCCCGGGATGCCCCGCTTGGCGGTGCCCTGGCCCGCGGTGGAGGCACCGGCGGCGGTCGGGGTCGCCTTGACGGCGGAGGCCGTGGGAGTGGGGACGGCCGTCGGGGAGGCGGCGGCCGAAGCCGTCGGGGAGGCCGGAGCGGTCGGCGTGGCGGAGGCGCCCTGGGTGGCCGCCGGGTCGGCCGCGGTGGGGGTGGCCGGCAGCGGAACGTCCGGGTTCGTCCCCCCGGCGCCGGGCACCTGGATGCCGTCGTGCGTGCCCAGCTCCGCCGAGATCAGCATGTCGGCGGCCAGCGACTGGCCCGCCATGTCGCGGTCGGTCTGCTTGCCGCCGTACGCCGCGTAGCCCGCACCGGCCAGCGCGGCGAACAGCCCCGTCCCGGCCACGGCGACGACGACCGCGGTCACCGGCACGATCCCGCCGCCCCGCCGCGCCCGGCGGCCCCGGCCGGCGTGCCGCTCGGCAGCCCGCCGCGCCGCCCGGCCACCGGAGCGGCCGCGGGCCCCATGCCCGCTGTCGCTGCCGGCGCCGCCCCCGCTCGCCGGGAGGATGGTCGTCCTGTCGTCGCTGTTCACGTGGCCACGCTTTCTGTTCCGGGTCGACTGGTCGGGTGTCGACACATGGGAGACCTCCCGGCGGGGCGCCGATAACAGAAATTCCGAACGAATGTCCGGGGGCCAGGCCGCGGTCTCAGCCGGCCGGTGCCTCCGGAGCCATGTCGTAGGTGATGAACCTGGTCTGATTGGCGACCTTGTCATATTTTCCACGGGCCCGGTAATTGTCTTCAGAGGTGATCCAGCGGACGGTGTTCCACCCGCGTTCCGCCGCGATTTCCCGCAGCCGGCCCAACAACGCGTCCACCGCCCCGCCGCCGCGGACCTCCGGCGCCACGAACAGATCGTCCAGGAAGCACCCGACCGCCCCGTGCAACGGCCGCGAGAACGGCCGGTAGTGCGCCAGCCCGACCGGCCGCCCCTCCCCGTCCCGGACCAGCAGCCCCGCCACCTCGTGCCCCGGATCCATCACCCAGGACCACACCAGCTCGGCCTTCTCCTCCGGAATCGGCACCCGGTAGAACTCGCAGTACCCACGGAAGAGTTCACGCCAGGCCGGGTAGTCACCGGCCTCGGGCACGCCGACGCTCCAACGGGCCGTGGAGGTGTCGTTCATCTCGGTCTCCATCACTCAGGGGGCGGTACGAGCCACCCAGCATGACGCCCCGTCGCCCCACCGCGGATCACCGCCCCGGCCAAGAGCACGTACCCGCTACGCCACTCCGGCGCCTTGCCTCCCCGGCCAGGACCCCCGGACGCAGCACCGCCCCGATCAGCCCAACCCGCCCGGGGCGGGGGCAGGGGCGGCCTCGGACACCGGCCCGCCAGGCGCGCGAGCGGGTGGACACGGGGGCCGGGCCGGGCCCGGCTGGGCGACGGCTGCACGGGTGCTCGGGTGCGGGGGTGGGGGTGGGGGCGGATGCTGAGGGGGGTGGAGGTGGTGGTGTGGCGGGGTTGTCGAGCTTGGCGTCGGTGTCGCGGGAGGTGGCGGCGGAGGCGGGGCGGCGGGCGAAGACGGGGCTGTTGGCCGGGTGTCTGCGGGGGCTGGGGCCGGTGGAGGGGGCGGCGGCGGTGGCGTTGCTGTCCGGGGAGTCGCAGCGGTTGCGGACCGGGATCGGGCCGGCGGCGTTGCGGGGTTTGCCCGGGCCCGCGGCGGAGGCCTCGCTCGGGGTGCGGGAGGTGGAGCGGGAGCTGGAGCGGATCGCGGGGGTGCACGGGGCCGGGGCGCAGGCGGAGCGGCGGCGGCTGCTGCACGGGCTGTTCGCGCGGGCGACGGCGGAGGAGCAGGGGTTCCTGCGGGCGGTGCTGGTCGGGGACCTGCGGCAGGGGGCGCTGGAGGCGGTGGTCGGGGACGCGGTGGCGCGGGCGGCGGGGGTGCCGTCGGCGGCGGTGCGGCGGGCGCTGATGTTCCGGGGGTCGGCGCGCGCGGTGGCGGAGGCGGCGCTGACCGGCGGGGAGACGGCGCTGGCGGCGTTCCGGCTGGAGGTGGGGCGGGCGGTGCGGCCGATGCTGGCCGCCTCGGCGCCGGACGTGGCGACGGCGCTGGAGCGCACCGGTCCGGCCGCGCTGGAGTGGAAGCTGGACGGCATCCGGGTGCAGGTGCACCGGGAGGGCGGGGAGGTCGCGGTGTTCACCCGCGGCCTGGAGGACATCGCCGCCCGCGTCCCCGAGGTGGTCGAGGCCGCGCTGGCGCTGCCGCTGCGTTCGGCGGTGCTGGACGGCGAGGCGATCGCGCTCGGTCCGGACGGCCGGCCGCGCCCGTTCCAGGAGACCGCCGCACGCACCGCCTCCCGGCGGGACCCGGACCGGCTGCGCGCCGAGGTCCCGCTCGACGCCTACTTCTTCGACCTGCTGCACCGGGACGGCGAGGACCTGGTGGACCGTCCCGGCCGGGAGCGCTGGGCGGCGCTGGCCGGGGCGGTGCCGGACGGCCTGCGGGTGGCCCGCACCGAGACCGGGGACCGCGACCGGGCGCTGGCCTTCTTCCGCGACACGCTGGCGCTCGGCCACGAGGGCGTGCTGGTGAAGGACCCGTCGGCCCCGTACGCGGCCGGGCGGCGCGGCGCGGGCTGGATCAAGGTGAAGCCCCGGCACACCCTGGACCTGGTGGTGCTGGCCGCCGAGTGGGGCAGCGGGCGGCGGCGCGGCTTCCTCAGCAACCTGCACCTGGGCGCCCGGGCGGCGGGCGAGCCGGGGCTGGGCCCGTGGGTGATGCTCGGCAAGACCTTCAAGGGCCTGACCGACGAGACGCTCGCCCGGCAGACCGTCGAACTGCTGGCCCGGGAGACCGGACGGGACGCCTGGACGGTGCGGGTCCGGCCGGAACTGGTCGTCGAGATCGCCTTCGACGGGGTGCAGCGCAGCTCCCGCTATCCGGCCGGGCTCGCCCTGCGGTTCGCCCGGGTGGTGCGCTACCGGCCGGACAAGGACGCCGCCGAGGCGGACACCGTCGCGACCGTACGGGAGATCGCCGCCGCCGAGGGGCTCTGAGCCGGGAGCGGGCGGCTACGGGCAGCGCCCGGCGGCCGTGAACCACCGTACGGTACAGGCTTGTTGGGGTGATGCCGGTTCAAACCTCCCGCGCCGCTCCGGCGGCTCCGACGGGAGCCGAATCGGCCATTCTCGGCGATCCCGCCACCGCGCCCTCCGTGGACGGAGTAGCGGCGGTTAGGTTGGCAATGACAACGAGAGGCGGCCGCCGGGCAGCCGGCGGCGCACTGGCGAGAGGTGCCCGACCATGCGGGTGAGTGTCGACCGGGACCGCTGCTGCAGCTCCGGGATGTGCGTCACGAACGTTCCCGAGGTCTTCGACCAGGACGACGACGACAGTCTGGTGAAGCTCCGTCAGACTGCCTTCAGGCCCGACCAGTTCGAGGATCTCAGACTGGCCGCCCAGCTCTGCCCGGGCGGCGCCATCACCGTGGTCGAGGACGGGCCGGCGGAGGCCGGGGCCGCCTCGGTCGACGGCTGACCGTACGCCGGTCCGGGCCGGCCGCGGACCGGAACCGCACCCGGGACCGGCGAACGTCCGGCAACCCCACCCCCACCGGAGAACCATCGCGACGCAAGGAGACCCCGCCTTGACGAGCACACCCACCGTGCCCGCCGTCCCGCTGCCGGCCCGGCACTCCGCCGGCTGCCCGTTCGGCCCGCCGCCCGCCTACACCGAGGCCGCCGCCACCGCGAACCTGAGCCGCGCCGAGCTGCCCGGGGGCGAGTCCTGCTGGCTGGCCACCGGCTACGCCGAGGTCCGCGCCATCCTGTCCGACCGCCGGTTCAGCGCGGACCTGCGCCACCCGACCTTCCCGCTGCTGATCGCCGGCAGCCGGGAGCGGATCGGCGAGAACCCGAACTTCCTGAACCTCGACGACCCCGAGCACGCCCGGCTGCGCCGGATGGTCACCGGGGACTTCCTGGTCAAACGGGTCGAGGCGATGCGCCCGGACATCCAGCGGATCGTGGACGAGGCGCTGGACGGGATGACCGCGGGCCGCGCCGAGGCCGACCTGGTCGCCGACTTCGCGCTGCCCGTCCCCTCGCTGGTGATCTGCCTGCTGCTCGGCGTCCCGTACGAGGACCACGAGTTCTTCCAGGGCATCAGCCGGACACTGCTCAGCAACACCAGCCCGTTCGAGGAGCTCCTGGCGGCCCGGGACGAGATGCTGGAGTACCTGGAGGCGCTGACGGCCCGCAAGCGGGAGGAGCCGCGGGACGACATCCTCAGCCGGCTCGCCGTCCGCGACGACCTCACCCCGCGCGAGGTCGCCAGCACCGGCTTCCTGCTGCTGGTCGCCGGGCACGAGACGACCGCGAACATGATCTCGCTCTCCACCGCCCTGCTGCTGGACCGGCCCGAGCAGATCGCCAGGCTGGCCGACCCAGCCGCGGTGCCCGGCGCGGTGGAGGAGCTGCTGCGCCTCCTCACCATCATCCACACCGGGGTGCTCCGGGTGGCGCTGGAGGACGTGGAGCTGGGCGGTACGACCGTCCGGGCCGGGGAGGGCGTGGTCGCGATGCTCTCCACCGCCAACCGGGACGGGGCGGTGTTCGGCGGCGCCGACCGGCTGCCGGCCGACGAACTGGACCTGGACCGGGACGCCCGGCGGCACATGGCCTTCGGCTTCGGCGTGCACCAGTGCCTCGGCCAGCCGCTGGCCCGCGCCGAGCTCCAGATCGCGCTGGCCACGCTGTTCCGGCGGCTGCCCGGGCTGCGGCTGACCGTCCCGCGCGACGAGCTGGCGTTCCGCACCGACGCGTTCATCTACGGCATGCGGTCGCTGCCCGTCGCCTGGTGACGCCCGGGGGTCTCCTGGCGCTCGGGTGGGGTCCGCGGGGCGCTTCCCGGGTCACCCGGCTGGCCCTCGCGCCGGGGCGGAGGCAGGCTGGAGGGGCGAAGAGCCACCACCGGTCCCGCCGCGCCTCCGGCCCGGGCGCGCCAGGACCGGCCGAGGAGACGGAGCCCGCGATGACCGACATGAGTGACCGGTCCAAGGTGAGTACCGAGGACGACGAGGACATCCGCGCCGCGGACCCCGAGGAGGGCGTCCCCTCGATGCAGAACCTGCACGCACAGGACACCTCCCAGGCGGAGGGCGCCCCCATGCTGGACGAGCCCGGCCAGCCCGGCTGACCGTCCGCCGTACCGACTCGACCGCCCGGTGCCGCCGGGCGGTCGCCGCGACCGCAGGTGTCGCTGCTCCGGCGGCGGGCCACCCGCGGGGGAGGATAGGCGCATGACCGAACACGACCAAGGAAACCGCCAGGCCCAGCCGCCCGCGGACCCGCGCACGTCGTGGGCGACCTGGACCACCCAATCGATCATCAGCGGCCCCGGCGGGGTGACCACCACCGAGATCGGCCCGATCTCCGGCGACCTCACCGTGCACACCACCTGGGTGGACGGCGAGGCGAGGCTGACCGTCCAGTACACCGGAGCGCTGGACTGGTACACGGTCACCGGCAGCCCGGTGCCGGCGCAGGACGAGACCACCGCTCGGGCGATCCACCAGGCGATGGTGAACGGCGTCAAGGCCGGCCGGGGCGCGGGTGCCCCGGCGCCGCCGAAACCCTAGGAACCCCGGGAACCTGGACGCCCGGGGTTCCCGAGCCTCCGGCGACAGGCGCGCCCGGGACCGTCACCGGTCCCGGGCGCGCCTGTCACTCCTCCCCCGGTGGCCGCGGAGCCGTCTCCCCCTTCGGCGGCGGCGCGGCCGCGGCCCAGTAGGCGCCGTCCGCCGGGCGGCGCTCGCGCAGGTCCCCGCGCACCTCGCCGGCCAGCCGGCGGGTATCGCGGCGGTTCATGGTGGCACCTATGCCAGCGCCGACCAGCAGCGGCGTCACCGCCGGCAGGTGGCGCAGCGAGCTGCGGGTCAGCCGGCGGCGGACCTGCTGGCGCACCTCCGAGCCGATCGCCAGCGCGGCGAAGCCGGCCGGGCGCACCAGCAGGCCCGCGTCGATCCCGCGGCGGTTGGCCCAGGCGCCGAGGTAGGCGCCGGCCCGCTGGGTGGCGGTGCCCTGTGCCGGGGTGCCGTAGACCTCGTGCAGCTCGGCGATCAGCTTGATCTCCACGGCCGCGACCGCGAGCGTCTCGGCCGCGATCTCCAGCGGCATCGCGGGCGGCACCGGCAGCATGGCCGCCGCGCCGACGCCCGCGCCGAGCGCGCCGGAGGCCCGGACGGCGCCGGTGACCAGCAGGTCGGCCAGCTGCTCCGGGAAGGCCGCGTCGGGGTGCTGCGCCCGCAGGGTGGCGAGGTCGCGCACCGGGATCCGCGGCGCGGTCCGCACCAGCTGGTCGGTCAGCGCCTTGCCGCCGAACGCGGCGCCCTTGGCCGCTCCCCTGGCCGCCCCCTTGGCGGCGACCCGGCCGCCGTGGCCGAGCAGCCGGGCGGTGTGCAGGACCACGGCCCGGCCGCGGCCGCGCTGCCTCGCCGCGTACGCGGCGACCGGGCCCCGGCCGACGGGCTGCTCGGACTCCTCGACCAGTTCGGCGAGCCGCTCGCCCAGGTCGGGCTCTGCCACGTCGGGCCCGCTCGGGTCGGGCTCGGCCGGGTCGGATCCGGGACGCGGCCGGAAGCGGTCCGGCCTGCGGAAGACTGCCATGGGCTCCGGTACCCCTTTCGCGAGGACGGCACGGCCCGGGGCCGCCTACTCGGCGACCACCACCCCGCGCCAGAAGGCCACCCGGCCGCGCACGTGCTCGGCCTCGGGCTTCGGGTCGGTGTAGTACCAGACGGCGTCCGGGTTGGTCCGCCCGTCCACCTCCAGGCTGTAGTAGCCGGCGGTGCCCTTCCAACCGCACACCGTGGTGGTCTCCGAGGGGCGCAGGTACTCGGTGCGCACCGCCTCGGCCGGGAAGTAGTGGTTGCCCTCGACGACGACGGTGTCGTCGCTCTCGGCGATGACGACGCCCTGCCAACTCGCTGTGGTCATACCGCGATTGTGCCCGACGGACGGAATCCGCGCCGGGGTTCCGAGTCCTCGCCCAGGGTTCCGGGCGGTCAGGGCAGCGGGTGGGCGTGCACCGGCAGGTGCGGGCTCTGGTGGCCGCCGCTGGCGAGGATCCGGACCTCGCCGGCGTCGCTGATCTCCGCCCGGACGATGCCGCTCTCGTCCTCGTACACCGGGTGGCCGCCCGGACCGGTCGCGTCGGTGCGGGTGACCACCACGACGTCCTGCGGGGCCTGGGTGCCCGGGGTGCCGGGGAAGGTGAGGGCGTAACGCTCGGCGTGGCTCATCACAGCTGCTCCTGCCTACCCGGCGGCCTCGGCCGGCACGGCGGCCCGGGCGTGCGGGCCGCGGACCTCCAGCTCGGCGAGCAGCCGGGCGGTGGCCTCCGCGACGGCGTCCACCGCCCGGTCGAAGGCCTCCCGGTTGTGCGCCGCGGGGGCGCGGAACCCGGACACCTTGCGGACGTACTGGAGGGCTGCGGCGTGGAAGTCCTCCTCGTCGGCGTCGGGCGTGACGGGAGGTCGCAGCGTCTTGATGTTGCGGCACATGCTCCCAGTCTCGCGCGCGGGAGCCGCGTCGGCGACCCCCTTTCGTCAGCCGGCGACGCCCTTTCGTCACACGCACCTCACGGCGCCGTCATCCGGCCGGATTAGGATTCCGGACGAACGAATTCATCCCGCCGTCCTTCCCGCCTTCATCCCGCCGCGCGCTTCCCCGGTCCGTCGGCATCACTCCGGAGTCACCCCCTTGCCTCTCGCGCTGCTCGCGCTGGCCGTCACCGCGTTCGCCATCGGAACCACCGAATTCGCCGCCATGGGGCTGCTCCCCCAGGTCGCCGACAGTCTCCACGTCTCCATCCCGCAGGCGGGCTGGCTGATCTCCGCGTACGCGCTGGGGGTGGTGGTCGGCGCGCCGCTGCTGACCGCGCTGGCCGCCGGACGGCCGCGCAAGGCGGTGCTGGTGGCGCTGGCCGCGCTGTTCGCGACCGGCAACCTGCTCTGCGCGGTGGCCCCGGACTTCTGGACGCTGGCCGCCGCCCGGCTGATCACCGGGCTGCCGCACGGCGCCTTCTTCGGAGCGGGCGCGGTGGCGGCGGCCGAGCTGGTCGCACCGGACCGGCGGGCCCGGGCGGTGGCCGTGATGTTCTCCGGACTGACCGTCGCCAACATCGTCGGCGTCCCGGCCGCCACCCTGCTCGGCCAGCACCTGGGCTGGCGGGCGACCATGCTGGTGGTCGTGCTGATCGCGGCCGCCGGAACGGTCGCCATCGCCCGGCTGGTGCCCGCGCTCCCCTCCTCCGGCCAGTCCGGGCTCCGGCACGAGCTGCGGGCCTTCCGCAGCGGCCAGCTCTGGCTGGCGCTGGCCACCGTGGTGTTCGGCTGCGGCGGCTTCTTCGCCTGCTACAGCTACATCGCGCCGCTGCTCACCGAGGTCTCCGGGTACGCGACCGGCTCGGTGACCCTGGTGCTGGCGCTGTTCGGGGTCGGCATGACGATCGGCAACGTGCTGGGCGGCTTCGCCGCCGACCGGGCGCTGCGCCCCACCGTCTGCGCGGCCTTCGTGCTGCTCTCCGCCACCCTGGCGCTGTTCGCGCTGACCGCGCACGCCCGCTGGTCGGCGGCCGTCACGGTGGTGCTGATCGGGCTGTTCGGCTTCGCGATCGTGCCGGCCGTGCAGACCCTGGTGCTCCAGAAGGCGCGCAGCGCGCCGACCCTCGCCTCGGCGACCGTCCAGGGCGCCTTCAACCTGGCCAACGCCCAGGGCGCGTACTTCGGCGGGCTGGCGCTGGACGCCGGGCTCGGCTGGACCGCGCCGACGCTGGTCGGCGCGGTCCTCGCGGCCGCGGGCGCGGTGGTCGCGGTGCTCGCCTGGGCGGCCGACCGCCGCCGGCCCGCCCCGGTGGCGACGGAACCGGCGGCCGCGGCAGCGATGACCACGGCCTAGCCGGGAAGCCGCTAGATCTCGCGGTGGGCGTCGGCGAGCAGCTGGTAGCCGGCGCCGTTGGCCTTGATGCCGGTCTTCTCGTCCTCGGTCAGCTCGCGGCGGACCTTGGCCGGGACGCCGGCGACCAGCGAGCCGGGCGGGACGACCATGCCCTGCGGCACCACCGCGCCGGCCGCGACCAGCGAGCCGGTGCCGATCCGGGCGCCGTTGAGCACGGTGGCGTTCATGCCCACCAGGACGTCGTCCTCGACCGTGCAGCCGTGCAGCACGGCGTTGTGGCCGACCGAGATCCGCTCGCCGACCACCAGCGGGAAGCCGGGGTCGGCGTGCAGGGTGCAGTTGTCCTGGATGTTGCTGCCCGCGCCGACGCTGATCGACTCGGCGTCGCCGCGCAGCACCGCGCCGTACCAGACGCTCGCGCCGGCGGCGACGGTCACGTCCCCGACCACGACGGCGTTCGGCGCCACGAAGGCGCCCGGGTCGACGGCGGGCACCCGGCCCCCGACTGCGGCGATCAGCGGCTCTGCCATGGGTCGTCCTCCTGTGACGGTCGGCGGTTCTGTCGCCGGTCAGCGTAGGGGGTCGGTCACGGTGCCATGCGGGCGAGGTCGGGTGCCGCGGCCGCCGCCTGGGCGCCGCACAGGGCGGTCGTGGTCACCTTGCGCCAGGCGGTGTTGGCGGCGTCCGGGTCCGGGGCGTCGTAGAAGGTGGTGTCGGCGGCGAACGAGCGGCTGCCGTCCGGGGCGGCGAGCATCATCGTGCTGTAGCCGGGGATGCCGCCGGCGTGGCCCCAGAACGGGCCGCAGGGGGTGTCCAGGCGCTGGAGGCCGAGGCCGTACGTCCGGCCCTCGCCGTGGTCGGTGGTCCGCTTCATCGCGGCGAGTTCGGCCGGGCGCAGCAGGCGGCCGCCGAGCAGGGCGTCGAGGAAGGCGGTCAGGTCGGTGGTGGTGGAGATGCCGCCGCCGGCCGAGCCGGCCATGGACGGGTTGAGCACGGTGACGTCGGCCGGACCGGTGTCCGTCCTGACGTAGCCGTGGGCGTGCGGGCCGGGGATGAACGGGAGGTCGCCGGGCATCCAGGTGCCGGTGAGCCGCAGCGGGCGGATGATCCGGCGGGTGACCTCGTCGTTCCAGCTGTGGCCGGTGAGCTTCTCGATGATCATCCCGACCAGGATGTAGTTGGTGTTGGAGTACTGCCATCCCTCGCCGGGGGCGAAGTCCGGCGGGTAGGTGTTCGCGAGGTCCACCAGGTCCCGCAGCCGGTAGGACTTGTAGCGGCGGTCGGCCAGCCAGTCCCGGTCGACCTCGAAGGCCCGGTCCCGGGTGTAGTCGGCGACGCCGCTGGTGTGGTCGAGCAGCTGCCGGACGGTGATCGCGGTGCTGTTCGGGACGATGCCCGGCAGCAGGCACTCCAGGCGGTCGTCGAGGTCCAGCCGGTGCTCGCCGACGAGTTGGAGCAGGGTGGTGGCGACGAAGGTCTTGGTGGCGCTGCCGATCCGGAACGCGCCCTCCGGGTCGGCGGGTTCGCCGGTGCCGAGTTCGGCGACGCCGGTGGCGTTGCGCCAGACCAGCCGGCCGTTCTCGCGGACGGCGGCGAGGGCGGAGGTCGAGTAGCCGGGGTCGGTCATCCCGGCGAGGGCGGCGTCGGCGGCCGTCCAGTCGCCCCGCCGTTCGGCGGCGCCGTCGGTGCCCGTGCCATCGCCGGGCGTGCCGCCGGTGACCGCGAGGTGCACGGCGCCGTGGCAGCCGGGGGCCGGCGGCCGGCCGGCGGGCCCGGCGACGGCGGTCGGGGCGAGGGTGGTGAGCAGTCCCGCGCCCACGGCGGCGGCGACGGCGACGCGCGGGGCGGTCCGGCGGCGGGCGGGGGCGGTCGGGTCGGCGGTCATGCCGTCCTCCCTGGTCCGGGGTCGGCGGAGTGGGCAACTCCGGTCGGCTGGTGCTCACCTGACACCTTGCCGGATCGGCCGGGCCGGATCGTCCGCCTGGGGAGGGGGTCCCGCCCCCGAGGGATCCCGGAGCCGGACCCCGAGACGCCTCGGGGTCCGGCTTCGGGATCAGCGCTAGACGAGCGGCGCCTTGGTGCGCAGGACCTCGATGAAGGCCCGCAGCCAGGCCGGGTGGTCGGGCCAGGCGCGGGCCGAGACGACGACGCCGTCCACCACCGCTTCGCCGTCCACGAACTCGGCGCCCGCCGCCTTGATGTCCGGGGCCAGCGCCGGGTAGGCGGAGCTGCGGCGGCCGTCCAGCAGGCCGGCGGCGGCGGTGATCAGCGGGCCGTGGCAGATCTGGGCGACGGGCTTGTCCTCGGCGAAGAAGTGCCGGGCGATCCGCTGTACGTCCGGGTCGTTGCGCAGGTACTCGGGGGCGCGGCCGCCGGGGATGACCAGGGCCGCGTAGTCGGCCGGGTCGACGTCGGCGAGGGCCACGTCTGCGGGCCAGGTGTAGCCGGGCTTCTCGGTGTAGGTGTCGAAGCCCTCGACGAAGTCGTGCACCACGAACTGGAGGCGTTTCTTCGTCGGGGCCGCGATGTCGACCTGGTAGCCCTCCTCGCGCAGCCGCTGGTAGGGGTAGAACACCTCCAGTGACTCGGCGGCGTCCCCGGTGACGAGCAGGATCTTCGATGTCATCGCCGACATCCCTCCACGTGGTCGAGCCTCGGATCGGGTACGGGCGCCGGGCGGTGGCGGCCGGCCCGGGCCCGGTCCAACCTCCCGTACCGGCGACACCGTTGGCAACGGGGCGCACCGGGCGTACGACGGCGCATACGGAGCTACGCGCGCCGGTTGCGGGGAGTGCGCGCCTGGTCGGGCGCCCGGCTGCGGGGGTCGGCGGCCCGCGTCCTAGACTCCTGCTGCCCACGACCGTCCCGCTCCCGGAGGAGCCCATGCCCGACCGCACCACCTACCTCGTCCTCCCCGGCTACCAGAACTCCGGCCCCGAGCACTGGCAGACCCGCTGGGAGGCGGCCGGGCCGGAGTCCTTCCGCCGGGTCGAGCAGGCGGACTGGGACCACCCGGAGCGGACGGACTGGGTGGCCCGGGTGGACGCCGCGGTGGCCGCGGCCGCCGCCGAAGGCCCGGTGGTGCTGGTCGCCCACAGCCTGGGCTGCGTCACCGCGGCCCACTGGGTCGCCACCGCCTCCGCCGAGCGGACCGCCGCCGTCCGGGGCGCGTTGCTGGTCGCCCCGGCGGACGTCGACACCGCCGAGGTCCCGGAGCTGGTGAACTTCCGCCCGGTGGCGCTGGAGCGGTTCCCGTTCCCGGCCCTCGTGGTCTCCTCGACCGACGACCCGTGGGTCTCGGCCGAGCGGGCCCGCGCGTTCGCCGCCGCCTGGGGCGCCCGGTACGTCGAGCCGGGCGCGTACGGGCACCTCAACTCCGACTCCGGACTGGGCGACTGGCCGGAGGGCCGCGAACTGCTCGCCGGGCTGTGACCGCGGCGACGGGGGGAACGGGGGCGCGGGGACGATGAACCGGGGGACGATGAACCGACGGACGTCCCGGACCAGGCGCGTCCTGGTCCGGCTGCTGGCGGGCAGCGGGCTGGCCGCCGTCCTGCTCTACACCGAGGGGCAGTGGGAGAGCCGCTCGGGCGGGCTGATGCTGGTCGCCGACCTGCTCAACCAGCCGGAACTGCTGATCGGCGGGGCGCTGGCGGCGCTGATCGCGGCCGCCTGGCTGAGCGACCCGCGCGCCGCCGTGCGGACGGCCACCCGGGCGGTCACGGTGACCGCCGGGGTGGTGTTCCTGCTCGGCGTGCTGGCCGCGCACAAGGTGTCGGCGGCCGAGACCCGCAGCCGGGAGGACGCCCCGGCCGGGGCCGAGCGGGCCCTGGTGGTGGTGCACCGCTCGTACGCCACCGGGCCGGGCCCGGACGAGCGCTGGCAGGTGCTGCTGGAGAGCGGCGAGGGCTGGTCGGCCCGGCGCTGGTCGCTGGCGGACATCGGCCGGCGCCCGGGCGACGCCCGGCTGGTGGAGGCGAGCTGGACCGGGCGCTCGCAGATCACCGTGGTGACCGACTCCTACCGGCGGGTGTTCAACCTCGACCAGGACAGCGGCGAACCGGTCGAGGCGCGGTAGCCGGCCCCGCCTGGGTACGGGTACTCAGGCGGGGCCGGGCAGTTCACCGGTCGTCGGGGTCACCGCTGCTCGGGGTCACCGCTGCTCGGAGTCGCTGCTCCTCGGGGTCACTGGTCCGACGGGTCGGTGGTGCCGGGCGGGGCGGACGGCGCGGTGCGGCCGGTCGTCGGGCCGGTGTCGCGCGGCCGGCCGGTGTTCCCCGGGCCCCCGGTGGCGGGCGCGCCGCTGCAGGTGACCGAGCCCGGCGAGCCGCTGGCGGTGGTGCAGTTGGCGTCCCGCCGGGGCGGGTCCGGGATGCGGACGGTGGCGAACGGCTTCTCCGGCATGCTCCGGACGGCGTCGCTCATCGCCTGCTGCCAGATCGGCCCGGGGCCGGTGGCGCCGAAGACCTCGGCCTGGTACTTGCCGCCGATCCGGATGTTGCGCATCGGCACCTTGGTGCCCGGGCTGCCCAGCCAGACCGAGCCCGCCAGGTTGCCCGTGTAGCCGGTGAACCAGGCCGACTTCTTCTCGTCCGTCGTCCCGGTCTTGCCCGCGATCTGGCGGCCGTCGTCCAGGCCGAGGTCGCGCGCCGTGCCGCCCTTCTCGGTCACCCCGAGCAGCACGCTGTTGATCACGTCGGCGGTGTCCTCGGACATCGCCGGGGAGCAGCGGACCGGGGGCACCGGGACGTCGGTGCCGTCCACGGTGGTGATCCTGTTGATCGCCAGCGGCGCGCAGTAGGTGCCCCGGGCGGCGAAGGTCGCGTACACGTTGGCCATGGTCAGCGGGCTGACCTCCTGGGTGCCGAGGCCGAGCGCGGGCAGTTCCTGGAGCGGCTCGCCGTTCGCCTTGCCCTCCATGCCCAGCTTGTTGGCCATCTGCTTGACCGCGCAGAGGCCGATCTCCTGCTCCATCTGCACGAAGTAGGTGTTCACGGAGAGCGCCATGGCCTGCTTGAGCTCGTACGGGCCGACCTCACCGGCGCTCTCGTTGGGGATGGTCCCCTCCTTCTTGCCCTTGCTGAGGTTCTTCCAGGTGCCGTCGCAGGTCTTCATCGTCGGCCAGTCCATCCGGTTCGGCGAGTCGTACCGCTGGGTGGGCGACAGGCCGGCCTCCAGGGCCGCGGCGGCCACGATCGGCTTGAAGTTGGAGCCGGGCTGGAAGCCGATGCCACCGCCCATCGCCGCGTCCACGTTGTAGTTGACGACGGTCTCGTTCTTCTCCTTGGCCAGGCCGTACGGGCGGGTCTGCGCCATCGACAGGATCTTGCCGCTGCCGGGCTCGACCATCGTCATCGCGGCCGAGACCGGGTCGGTGACGTACACCTTGGTGGAGACGGCGTTCTGGGCGGCGGCCTGCTTGTCCGGGTCCATCGTGGTGTAGATGTTCAGGCCGCCGGTGTCCCACAGCTTCTTGCGTTCGGCCGAGCTCTTGCCGAACACCGGGTCCTGCTTGACCACGTGCCGCACGTAGTCGCAGAAGAAGCCCATGCCGGCCTTGGCGGTGATGCAACCGTTCTGCGGGTCCCGGTAGTTGAGGCCGAGCGGGGCGGCCTTCGCCTCCCTGGCCTGGTCCGCGGTGATGTGCTTGTTCTCCACCATCTTGTCGATGACGGTGTCGCGGCGCTTCTGCGCGGCCACCGGGTGCAGCTTCGGGTCGTACTGGGACGGGTTCTGCACCAGCCCGGCGAGCATCGCCGCCTCGGGCAGGCTGAGGTCCTTGGCGTCCTTGCTGAAGTAGCGCTGGGAGGCGGCCTGGATGCCGTACGCCTGGTGGCCGTAGAAGGTGATGTTGAGGTAGTTGGTGAGGATCTGCTCCTTGCTCAGGTCCTCCTCCAGCTTGATGGCGTACCGGAGTTCCTGGATCTTGCGGCCGAGGGTCTTGCGCTGCGCCTCGCGCACCGCGTCCGCGTCGTCCCCGGCCTTCTCCACGTTGACGTTCTTCACGTACTGCTGGGTCAGGGTGGAGGCGCCCTGGACGGCGGCGCCGCTCTCCGCGTTCTTGGTGATCGCGCGCAGGATGCCCTTGAGGTCGACGGCGCCGTGCTCGTAGAACCGGGCGTCCTCGATGTCCACCTGCGCCGTGCGGATCAGCGGGGACATCTGGTCGGCGGGTATGACGGTGCGGTCGCGCTCGTAGACCTTGGCGATCAGGCCGCCGTTGGCGTCGAAGATCTGCGTCGCCTGGCTCAGCGGCGGGGTCCTGAAGTCGTCGGGGATGCTCTCGAAGCCCTCGGCGCCGTTCTTCGCGCCGAGCCCGACCGCCCCGGCCGCCGGGAGGATCAGGCCCGCCAGCAGCACCCCGCCCAGCACGCTGGAGCCGAGGAAGGTGGCCGCGTGGCCCAGGAAGCCGATCGGGGTCTCGCGGCGCCTCGGTCGCGGCACCCAGGTGTCGCCCGGGTCCGAAGCGGCGGGTATGCGGCTCTTCGGTGACATAGATCGAACATTACGGCCGTGAACAGGCCGTGGGGAGCGGGTGTTGGCGAAGGATTGTCACAAAATCGCGACGGATTCGACTCATTCCCGAGGGTCGAACGGGCGTGCACGACGGGGCAAGGACCGTTCGTCCACGGCCCGTTGCCCCGCGCGCCGCCCGGCCGACCTCGCTCGGCCGGTTCCGCTCAGCCGAACCCGCTCAGCCGGCCGGGCAGAAGACGTCCCGGGCCGGGCGGTGGCCGGTGACCAGGTAGTCCGTCACCACCTCGTCGCCGCAGGCGTTCCCGTTGGCCCGGTACACGTCGTGGCCGCCCGAGTCCACCGTCACCATCCGCGCCCGGTCGCCGAACGCCGCACGCAGCTTGAGCGCGCCGGTGTACGGCGTCGCGGGGTCGCGCAGGTTCTGCGTGAGCAGCACGTTGGACGGGCCCCGGTCGGTGACCCGCACCGGCGGCTCGGCGGGCGCGAACGGCCAGAAGGCGCAGGGCATCACGTTCACCGGCAGGCCGGCGGTGAGCGGGCGGGCGGCGCGGTCGGCGGTCACGGCCTTGGCGTAGCCGGCCGGGTCGGCGGGCCACCGGACGTCGTTGCAGAGGGTCCCGACCGAGACGGCGATGGTGTTCTGCACCGCCGCCTCCGGCGGCACCACCGGGGCGGGCAGCGGACGGCGGCCGAGCCCGGCCAGCATCAGCCCCGCGACGTCCGGGAAGCGGGCGTCCGCGTTCATGCCGTCCAGCAGGGTCTGGCGCAGCACGTTGCCGTTCAGCTCCTCCGGGTTGGCGCCCGGCCAGGGCAGCGGGGCCCGGTCGAGGCGGGCGGCGAGGTCGAGGAAGAGCGGGCGGACCTCCTCGGGGGTGTCCGCGACCCGGTCCGGGTTGTCCGGCGCGGACGCCCACCTCGCGAAGTCCGGGAAGCGGTCCTCGACGCCCCGGCCGTAGGCGTCCAGCCAGCCGCGCCCGACCCGCGACGGGTCCGGGTCGTCGTTGCTGTCCAGCACGACCCGGTCGGTCCGCTCCGGGAACATGGTGGTGTAGACGGCGCCCGCGTAGGTGCCGTACGAGACGCCCCAGAGGGAGAGCCGGCGCTCGCCGAGGGCGCGGCGGATGCCGTCGAGGTCGCGGGCCTCGTTGGCGGTGGAGATGCTGCGCAGCACCGGGCCGCCGTTGCGCGCGCAGGTGTCGGCGACGCGGCGGGCGGTGGCCAGGTTCCCGTCGATCGAGCCGTCGGCGGCCGGCCAGGGACGCAGTTTGACCATCGACAGGTCGGCGGGGTCGAGGCCGCAGCTGACCGGGGTGGAGCGGCCGACGCCGCGCGGGTCGAAGCCGACCACGTCGTAGCGGTCCCGGACGGACTGGGGCAGGCGCCCGGCCATGCCGTGGACGAGGTCGAGGCTGGAACCTCCCGGTCCGCCGGGGACGGCCAGCAGGACGCCTCGGCGCCGGCCGGGCTCGGCGGCGCTGATCCGGGAGACGGCGAGGGTGACGCGGGCGCCGTCCGGATCGGCGTAGTCCAGCGGGACGGTGACCTCGGCGCACCGTTGGGGGCTGTCGGCCGGGGCGCCCGGACACGCGGCCCAGGCGAGGCCGTCCCGCCCGGGGTTCGCGCTCTCGGCCGCACCGGCGGGCAGGGCGCTCAGCGCGGTCACGGCCAGGGCGGCGGCCGCGGTGAACGCGGCGGTGACGGTGCGGGCGGGTGTGGTTCGGGTGGGCTTCGTCATGCCCAAGAGTCTGCTGGGGCACGGGACTTGGAACCATGCGGGCAGCGGGCCGGTCGGGGGTGGGGAAATCCCCCGGGCGTCGGGGAGGGGGCGGAGACCGCTTCCGGCCGCGGTCTCCGGCCGCGCGGGGTGGGGGTGGTGGGAGCGGTACGGCGGGGTCCGGTCCGGCTCAGAGGCCGAGCAGGCCCGGTTCGGCGGCCAGGGCGCGCAGCGGCTCGCGCGGGTCGGCGACCAGCCTGCGCTCCGCCAGGTCGAGGATGCCGCCGACACCGGTGATCTCGGCCGCCAGCACGCCGTCCTCGCGGACCAGCCGCTGCACCACCTGGAAGGTCTTGCCGTCCCGCCAGGTGAACGAGCAGCTGACCGCCACCGAGTCGCCCGCGCGCAGCTCCCGCAGGTACTTGACCGTGGTCTCCAGGACCACCGGGCCGACCCCCTCGGCGACCAGGTCCGCCTGGCGGATCCCGGCCGCCCGGAGGTACTCCCAGCGGGCGTGCTCGGCGTACTGGAGGTAGACCGCCTGGTTCAGGTGCCCCTGGGAGTCCGTCTCGTACCCGCGGACGGTGATGTGCGTGGTGAAGTCCTGATCACTCATGCCCCGCACGGTACTCCGGGCCCCCGGGGCACCACCTCGTGTCCTCCGTCACCCGTCCCGCCCGTCCCACCCCGGATCACCCGGATCACCCGGACAGGACGGCCAGCAGCGGCGTGAGGGCGTCCGGCCGCCGGTCGACCGGCAGGTGCTCGACCGGGTGGAAGCCGCAGCCGAGCGCGGTCGCGCCGCCGTCGCAGGTCCGGTCGTCGCCGACCATCAGGACGTCCGCCGGGGCGAGGCCGAGCCGCTCGCAGGCGGTCTCGAAGATCACCGGGTCGGGCTTCTGGGCGCCGACCTCGTAGGACAGCACGTAGACGTCGACCAGCTCCTCCAGGCCGTACGCGCGGAACACCGGCCGCAGGTCCCAGGCGATGTTGCTCACCACGGCGACCGGCACGCCCCGGCGGCGCAGCTCGCGCAGCACGGGGGCGGCGTCCGGGTACGGGCGCCAACTCGCGGGCGCCAGGTGGGACTCGTAGAGGGCGTCCACGTCGAGGGCCGCGGGCGGCTCGGCGGCGCGGGTCAGCGCGGTGTACGCGGTGCGATGCAGCTCGGGGGTCAAGTCGCGGGTGTCCCAGGCCTGCTGGACCTCCGGCGGGATGCGGCGCGGCGGCACACCGCCGGGCAGGGCGCCGAACTCCTCCAGCCGGGCTATCAGTTCGGCCTCCTCCCCGGCGGGCAGGGCGAGGCCGGTGGCGGCGAGGTGGGCCGCCAGCCACTCGGCGGTGGAGACGACCCTGAAGAGGGTGCCGGAGAAGTCGAACATCACAGCTTTGGTCATGGCCCGAGCCTAAGTCCTTCCGGATCAGGGCAGGGTGAGGATCCGCGGGCCGTCCTCGGTGATGGCGACGGTGTGCTCGATGTGGGCGGCCCGGGCGCCGTCGACGGTGCGCAGGGTCCAGCCGTCCGGGTCGGTGCGGTGGTCGTCGCGGCCGCCGGCCAGCAGCATCGGCTCGATCGCCAGCACCAGGCCGGGGCGCAGCGGGTAACCCCGGCCCGGGCGGCCCTCGTTGGGCACGTGCGGGTCCTCGTGCATCCGGCGGCCGATGCCGTGGCCGCCGTAGCCGCCCAGCAGGCCGTACCGGCCGGCGCGGGCGACGGCGCCGATGGCGTGGGCGATGTCGCCGGTGCGGTTGCCGACCACGGCGGCGGCGATGCCGGCCTCCAGGGCGCGCCGGGTGGTCTCGATCAGAGCGGTGTCCTCGGGCCGGGCGGTGCCGACGGTGAAGCTGACCGCCGCGTCCCCGGCCCAGCCGTCCAGGAGGGCGCCGCAGTCGATGCTCACCAGGTCGCCGTCGCGCAGCCGGTAGCCGTCCGGGATGCCGTGCACCACGGCGTCGTTCACCGAGGCGCAGATGACGGCCGGGAACGGGACGGGCGCGAAGGCCGGACGGTAGCCGAGGAACGGCGAGGTGGCCCCGGCCGCCTTGAGCACGCCCCGCGCCACCTCGTCCAGCTCCAGCAGGCTCACCCCGACCGCCGCCTGCTCCCGGACGGCCGCCAGCGCGTCCGCCACCACCCGCCCGGCCTCGCGCATCGCGGCCAGCCCGGCGTCCGACTTGAGTTCGACCATGGTGCTTCTCTCCCCTGGATCCAATTCTTATACCGGTATTTGTATCACGGTCGTGGGGGTGGGACGCCCCAGGGCGGGAGGGCCTGGGCCTGTCTTCAAGCTCCCGTCGTCCGCCCGGAGGGCGGGCGGGGCGGCGTTGGGGTGCGTGCATCGCAAGGCGGAGGAGGGAGCCACTGCGGAGCATTGGCGACCGACGACAACGCGGCGAGGTGCGTGCCCCGGCGGCGCCCCGCAGACGGGAGCTTGAAGACAGGCCCTAGACTCGTCGGCATGGTGAGGACTCCGCTGACCCCGTGGGAGCGCGAGCGCGGCGAGCACTTCGGGGCGCTGCTGCGCGAGGCGCGCGGCGAGCGCAGCATGGTCGAGGTGGCGGCGGTGGCCGGCGTCTCGGCGGAGACGCTGCGGAAGATCGAGACCGGCCGGGCGCCGACGCCGTCCTTCTTCACCATCGCGGCGCTGGCCTTCGCGCTCGACCTGTCCCTGGACGAACTGGCGGCCGCGTGCGCCCCCTCGGAGGACGGCGAGGCGCTCTCCGCCTAGCCCGCGCATGCCCGCCCGCGGCGGACCGACGAACGGCGGCGGCCCGCCCCGCGCGTGGTGCGCGGGGCGGGCCGTCGTCGTGGGCCAGGAGGTCAGCCGACCGAGCTGTTGTAGCTCTCGATCGCCGGCTGGAGCTCCTTGGCCGCGTCGGCCAGGGCCTGCTGGGCGGGCTTGGTGCCGGCGATGGTCTGCTCGATCGCGGTCTCCACGCCCTTGCGTGCCTGCGGCATCACGCCGAGCAGGCAGCCGGCCGTGGCCGGGGTCGGCTTGGTGGCCTTCAGCTGGTCGATCGCGGTCTGGAACTGCGGGTACTTGGCCACCCACTCCTTGTCCTTGGGGTCGTCCAGGGCCTTGGTGTTGACCGGGAAGTAGCCGGTGCCGGTGTGCCAGACGGCCTGCTGCTCGGGGGCGGAGACGAACTTCTCGAACTCCCAGGCGGCGCGCTTCTCGGCGTCGGAGTGGCCGGGGCCGCTGATCCACAGCGAGGCGCCGCCGATCACCGGGCCGCCCTGGTCGGCGGCGGTGACCTTCGGGAAGGCCGCGGTGCCGACGCCGAACTTCGCGGCCTCGGTGTAGCCGCGCAGCACGCCGGTGGACTCCAGGTGCATCGCGACCGTACCGGCCTTGAACGCGGCCTGGGCGTCGTCGGTGGTGCGGCCGGTGTTGGCCGCGTAGCCGCCCTTGACCAGGTCGGCCCACCACTGGACGATCTGGGCGCCCTGGGCGGAGTCGAAGACGACCTTGCCCGCCTTGTTGCCGCGGCCGTTGTCGTTGTCGCAGTACATGGTGCCAGACTCGGCGAGCAGCTGCTCGACGAACCAGCCGTAGATGGCGGCGCCGAAGCCGTACCGGACGGTCTTGCCGTCGCCGTCCTTCTTGGTCAGCTTCTTGGCCAGCTCGCCCAGCTCGGCCAGGTCCTTGGGGGCCTGGGCCGGGTCGAGGCCGGCCTCCTTGAAGGCGTCGGTGTTCAGGTAGAGCAGCGGCATCGAGGAGTTGAACGGCATCGCCTGGAGCTTGCCGCCGACCGAGTAGTAGTTGCGGATGTTGGCGTCCAGGTCGTCCAGCGAGTAGCCGTCCTTGTCGGCGAAGGCCTGGGCCGGGACGGTCTGCTTGGAGTCGATCATGAACCGGGTGCCGATGTCGTAGACCTGCGCCAGGGCGGGGGTGCCCTTCTGCTGCACCGCGGCCTTGTACTTGGTGACCAGCTCGTCGTACTTGCCCTGGAACTGCGCCTTGACCTCGATCTTGCCCTGGTGGGCGGCGTTGAACTGGCCGACCAGCCCGTTCAGCACCTCGGCGTTCTTGCCGGTCATCGAGTGCCAGAACTCGACGCTGGTGACACCGGAGGCCTGGTCGAGCGCCTGGGCGCCGGGCGCGCCGGCGTCGGCGGAGCCGCCGGAGCCGGAATCGGAGCCGCTGGAGCTGCAGGCGGTCAGGGACAGGCCGGCCACCAGCAGGGCAGCGAGCGCGCGCGCACTCTTCTTCACGAGGGTTCTCTCTTTCGAGCGTTCGAGGAGGGGGGACACAGGAGGAGCGGGAGGGGCACGGTCAGCGGACCGCGCCCGCGGTGAGGCCGCGGACGATGAAGCGCTGGCCGAAGACCACCAGGGCGAGGGTGGGCAGCAGGGAGAGCACGACGCCGGCCAGGATCAGCCCGGGGTCGGCCATCTCGGCGTCGCGCAGCGAGGTGAGGCCGATCTGGAGGGTCTGCATGTTCGCCGTGCGGGTGATGATCAGCGGCCAGAAGTACTGGTTCCACGCCGACAGGAAGACGTAGATCGACAGCGCCGCGAGGGCCGGCTTGTTGAGCGGGACGACGATCCGCCACAGGAAGCGCCAGTGGCCGGCCCCGTCGATCCGGGCGGCGTCGCGCAGTTCGCCGGGCAGCTGGCGGAAGGCCTGGCGCAGCATGAAGGTGCCGAAGCCGGAGGCCAGGAAGGGCAGCACCAGGCCGAAGTAGGTGTTGCCGAGCCCCCAGCCGGACAGCGTCAGGTAGTTGGGGATGATGATGGCCTCCCACGGGACCATCAGGGTGGCCAGGAACACCCCGAACACCACGGCGCGGGCCTTCATCGGCAGGAAGACGAAGGCGTACGCGGCGAGGACCGAGGTGAACAGCTGGGCGAGGGTGATGACGGTCGCCACGATCGCCGAGTTGGCGTACTGGCGGGCCAGCGGGATGGCGTCCACGGCGCCGGAGAAGTTCCGTCCGGTGACCGAGTGCGGCACCAGGGCCGGCGGGTAGGAGGAGAGCTCGGACGGGCCCATGAAGGCGCCGGCGACGGCGTAGTAGACCGGGAAGGCCACGGTGACGACGGCGACGGCGAGCAGCAGGTAGACGGCGGCGCGGCCGAGCAGGTCGCGCGCGGAGCGCCCGGCGAGGGCGCGGGCGCGGGCGGGCGGACGGGGCGCCCCGGCCTTCGGCTCGGCCTCGGTGGTGAGGGTGGTCATGCGTAGTGCACCTTCCGCTCCAGGACGCCGAACTGGACGGCCGTGCAGGCGAGGACGACCACGAGCAGCACCACGGCCTGGGCGCTCGCGGTGCCGAAGTCGCTGGAGCCGTAGGCGAAGGCCTTCTCGTAGACGGAGTAGACGAGGGTCCGGGTGGAGCCGTCCGGCCCGCCCTTGGTGAGGATGTGGATCTGGCCGAAGCTCTGGAGCGCGTGGACGGTGGAGACCACGGTCAGGAAGAACAGGTTCGGACCGAGCATCGGGACGGTGATCGAACGGGCCAGCCGCAGGCCGGAGGCGCCGTCGATGCGGGCCGCCTCCAGGATCTCCCCCGGGATCGAGCCGATGCCCGCGGAGAGCACCAGCACGTTGTAGCCGAGGTTCATCCAGACCGTGGTGACGGCCACCGAGAGCAGGGCGTACCGGGAGTCGGTCAGCCAGCCGATCGGGCCGAGGCCCACGTGCGAGAGCAGCCCGTTGAGCACCCCGCTGGCGGGGTTGAAGAACACCGCGAACACCACCGAGGCGCTGGCCACCGAGAACGCGAAGGGCAGCGCGAAGGCCGAGCGCAGCAGTCGCACGCCCCGGATCCGGTTCTCCAGGAGCAGCACCAGCACCAGCGCGCCGAGCACCCCGGGCACCACGGTGAGCAGGGTGAACAGTGCCGTGGTCGTGAGGGTGCGGACGAAGTCGGCCGAGGCGAAGAGGTCGGTGTAGTGCTTGAACCCGACGTAGCGGGAGGGCGCGCCGAAGAGGTCGTTGGCGTGCCCGCTGAGGTAGAGGGTCCGTCCCAGCGGGTAGCCGATGAAGAGGACGAAGACCACCAGGGAGGGCAGCAGGAAGGCCCAGGCCAGCCCGTGTTCTCCCCAGCGGCTTCGACGGGCCGGGAGGGGCCCGGTGTGCGGTGCGGTCGGCATGTGTCGCGCGTCCGCCTTTCGTGATGTCGGTTCCGGCCGAAACCGTGTCTTGCCCGAACGACGGCGCGGAAACCCCGCGGTGATCAACGGGTGTCGCGGGGATTACGCGTTCGCGTCAGATCCGGCCGGTCGTGCCCGGACGGGCGGCGAACCGGCGGCAGAGGGCCAGTTGGGCGACCCACCGCGCTGTCGGAGGGGTGGCGTACGGTGCGCGGGTGGACGAAACGGAATTCGACATCCCGGCCGCAATGGCCGAAAGTGTGCGCTCCCGCGCGGGCGCCTGGGCACTCGTCAGGGGCTTCGCCGCGTACTGGGGCGAGCCGCTGGGGCCCGGCGACGGCTTCACGGACGCGGAGCTGGACGCCGCCGAGCGGCGGCTGGGCCTGCGGCTGCCGGTGGCACTGCGCGAGGCGTACCGGCTGTTCGGCCGCCGGGCGGACCTGACCAGCAGCCAGGACGTGCTGCTGACACCGGACGAGCTGCACGTGCTGGACGGCGCCCTGGTGTTCCGGGCCGAGAACCAGGGCTGCGCGCACTGGGGCGTGCCGTTGGACGGCCTCGACCGGGAGGATCCGCCGACGGTGTTCCGGCTCGACCTGGCGGACAAGTCGCAGGAGCGGTGGGAGCCCTGGGACGAGCGCTTCTCGGCGACGGCCGCGGCGATGGCGCTGATGGAGAAGCTGCTGGAGGACCACGAGCTGACCGACTTCCTCGACTGGGACGAGGAACTGCCGGACGGTCTGGGCGAGTTGCCGGCGCTCGGTCGCCACTTCCGCTGGTACCAGGGCCCGGAGGTGCTGGTCGGGGTGGCCGAGGAGGCCTGGGTGGTGGTCCGGGCACGCACCCCGCAGGCGCTGGACGCGTTCTACGGGGTGGTGCCCGGGGAGTCGCCGGACGAGTAGCCCGGCGGGGATGACGCGATCGGGCGGTCAGGCCGTCAGGCGGTCACGCGATCGGGCGGTCAGGCGGTCAGGCGGTCAGACGGTCAGGCCGAGGAGCCGCCGTCCAGGACGAGGTCGCTGCCGACGGTGTAGCCCGCCTCGTCCGAGGCCAGGTACAGCACCGCGGCGGCCACCTCCTCCGTCGCCCCGGCCCGGCCGACCGGGACCTCGGCCTTCATCCGGCCGGCCTTGGTCGCGGCGTCCTCGCCCGGCCGGGAGGACATCGGGGTGTCCACCGCGCCGGGGCTGACGGTGTTGATCCGCACGCCCTCGGCGATGTGGTCGAGGGCGGCGGCCCTGGTCAGCACGGTGACCGCGGCCTTGCTGGCGGCGTAGGCCCCGACGCCCGCGAGCCGCTTGTGGGCGCCCAGGTTGGACGAGACGTTGACGATCGCGCCGCCGCCGTGGGCCCGCATGTGGGCGATCTGCGGCTGCATGGCGAGCAGGGTGCCGGTGACGTTGATGCCGAACACCCGCTGCCACTCGGCCTCGTCGATGTCGGCGACCGGGCCGGCGGCACCGAACACCCCGGCGTTGTTGACGGCGACGTCCAGGCCGCCGAACCGCTCGACGGTCTCACCGACCAGCCGGGCGGCGTCCTGGGCGTTCGTCACGTCGCCGGTGAGCGCCGCGGCCTTGCCGCCGGCCCGCTCGATCAGCTCGACGGTCTCGGCGAGCGGTCCGGCGGTGCGGCCGGCGACCGCGACCCGGGCGCCCTCGCGGGCGAAGGCGAGCGCGATGGCCCGGCCGATGCCGCTGCCGGCACCGGTGACCAGGACGGACTTGTCGGCGAAACGCGTGCTCATGAGGTGAACTCCTTGATCCGGGTGGTGTGTTCGGGTGCGGTGGTGCTGGTGGTGCGGGTGGTAGGGGTGGCGCGGGACAGGGCGGCGACCGCGACGGCGGTCAGCGCCAGCCCCGCGGCGGCCGCCGCGAAGGCCGCGGCGTAGCCGCCGACGACGCTCGGGCGGGTGGCGGCGAGCGCCATCAGAGCGGCCAGTCCGGCCGTGGGGCCGAGTTCCATCGCCGTGTTGAACACTCCGGCGGCCAGCCCGGTGCGCTCGGGCGGCACCCCGCCGGTGGCGAGCACGGCCGCCCCGGCGAAGGCCGCGGCGGCGCCGGCGGGCAGCAGGAGCAGTCCGGGCAGCAGGCCGGACGCGTAGCCGCTGCCGGGGGCGAGCCCGGCCAGCAGGCCGAGTCCGGCGGCCGCCACGGCGAGGCCGCCGGCGGTGACCGCCACCGGTCCGTACCGGACGGTCAGCGGGCCGGCCAGTCGGCCGGAGAGCAGCAGGACCACCGCGTACGGCACGAAGGCGGCGGAGGTGGCCGCGGCGCTCCAGCCGCGCAGCTGCTGGAGGTAGAGCGAGAGCAGGACGAAGGTGAGCGCGGTGCCGGCGGCGGTGGCCATGACGGCGGCGAGCGCGGTGGCGCGGCGCCGGTCGGCGAGGAAGCCGGGTGGCAGCAGCGGGTCGGCGGTGCGGCGCTCGACGGCGGCGAAGGCGAGCAGCAGGGCGAGTCCGGCGGCCAGCGGGCCGTACGTCCCGGGGCTGCGCCAGCCCTGCTCGGTGGAGGCCACCAGGGCGTAACTCGCCGCGCAGACACCGGCGGTGGCGAGGGCGGCGCCGGGCAGGTCGAGGGCCGGTCGGCGGACGGCGGGGGCATGACCAGGGGCTGCGGGCAGGGCGGCGGGCAGGGTTCCGGAGCGGGCGAGGCCGGCCAGGGCGACCAGGACGGGCACCGCGAACAGCCAGCGCCAGGAGACCGCGGCGGCGACCGCGCCCGAGACCACGCTGCCGACGGTGGCGCCGAGCACCGACAGGCCGCCCCAGGTGGCCATCGCCCGCCGGTAGGCGGCCGGTTCGGGGTGCAGCACCCGGACCACGGCGACCGCCGCCGGGGCGGTGAGGGCCGCGCCCGCGCCCTGTACGAAGCGGCTCGCCAGCAGGACGGGGTAGCCGGGCGCGAGGGCGCAGGCGATCGAGGCGGCGGCGAGCAGCACCAGGCCGGCGCGGAGCACCGGGCGCCCGCCGTGACGGTCCGTCAGCTGTCCGCCGAGCAGCAGCAGGGAGCTGAAGGAGAGGCCGTAGGCGGCGCTGAGCAGCAGCACGCCGGACGGGCCGAGCCCCAACTCCCGTGCCACCAGCGGCAGCGGCACGGTCAGGATCATGATCGTGAAGATCAGCACCGCCTGGACGACGCCGAGCAGCGCGAAGCCGTACCGGCCGGTAGCGATGACGGGCATGTAAAACCCTCCCCCCTATGTAGACCGTTCGGTCCAGTATGAGCCCAGCAGAAGACCCGGCCCGAGCCGGCCGGGTGTCAGTCCAGCAGTGCCAGCGCCTGTTCGGCGGCGTCCCGCGCCAGGGGCGCGCCGTCGGCGGTCTTGCCCACCACCCGGATGCCCTGGAGCAGCACCACCAGCATCCTGGCGAGCGCCCGCGGGTCCCGCCCGGCGGGCAGTTCGCCCTGCGCGGCGGCCCGCGCCAGGGCGGCGGCGAGCAGCGTCTCCAGGCGGTCGAAGCTCGCCTCCACCCGGCGGGACGCGGCCGGGTCGTGCGGGGCCAGCTCCACCGCCGTGTTGGTGACGAAGCAGCCGAGCCGCCGCTCCCCCTCCTCCGCCGTCGCGTACTGGCGGACCAGCGCGCGGACCGCCGGCAGCGCCGGGCCCGGCTGGGACAGGTCGTCCAGCCGCGCCGAGTCGCTCTGCTCGCAGTAGCGCTCCAGCGCCCGCAGGTACAGCTCGCGCTTGCTGCCGAAGGTCGCGTAGAGACTGGCCCGGGCGATGCCGAGCCGCTCGACCAGGTCGGCCATCGAGGTGGCCTCGTAGCCGCGCTGCCAGAACAGCTCCAGGGCCGCCTGCAGCGCCGCGTCCGGGTCGAATTCCTTCGTTCGCGCCATGCCGGGAACAGTAGCCCTTTCTGGATCGGTCGGTCAAGAAAGGGTGATCAGTGGTCCAGACCTGATCTCTGACGGAGCATTGCCAAGTGGACTAGACCATGGCTACCCTTACCGCTCCCACATCCACCTCCTTCCCCCACAGGAGGCGCTTCGCATGTCCACACCCCGTCCCGCCCACTCCCGGCAGACCGCCGACGCCGTCAGACCCGTCGTGCTGACGGCGTTCCGGATCGTCGTCGGCCTGCTCTTCGCCTGCCACGGCGCCGCCTCGCTGTTCGGCGTGCTCGGCGGCGCCAAGGGCGGCGGCACCGTCCCGCTCGGCCAGTGGCCCGGCTGGTGGGCCGCGCTGATCCAGCTGGTCGGCGGCGTCCTGGTGCTGCTCGGCGCCGGCACCAGGGTGGCCGCCCTGCTCTGCTCCGGCTCGATGGCCTACGCCTACTTCACCGTCCACCAGGAGCACGCGCTGCTGCCGCTGCAGAACGGGGGCGAGCCCTCGGTGCTGTTCTGCTGGGCCTTCCTGGCCATCGCGGCGCTCGGCTCCGGCCCGTACGCCGTGGACCGCCTGCTCACCCGCCGGCCCCTGGCGGCGTCGGCCGAACCGGCGGTCCGGCCGACGTCGGCGGTCTGACGCACCGCCCGGGGCCGGTCAACGGTCCGACGGACCGCCCGCCGCCAGGTGTCGCTCGACCGAGGCGACCTTGGCGGTGAGGCCGTCGGTGACCCCGGCCCGGTCGTCGATCTTGATGACCGTGCTCACCCGGTTGCTATGCGCCTTCACCGCCTCGATCGCCGCCCTGATCACCGGCATCACCTCGTCCCACTCCCCCTCGATGCTGGTGAACATCGCGTCCGTGCGGTTCGGGAGACCGCTCTCCCGGACCACCCGGACGGCGGCGGCCACCGCCTCCCCCACGTCCTCGCCGATCCCCAGCGGGGTCACCGAAAAGGCTGCGATCACGGCTCTGCGCTCCTTGTGGTCGACGGCACCGGCCGCGGCCCGGGCCTGCACCCGGACCGCGACCAGGCTAGACGTCCGGCGACCGGGCTGGACGCCCCCGACCGGACCGGACCTCAAGCCACCGAAGGCAGCGGCGGTTCGACGGCCAGCGGGGCGGTGGAGCGGGCCCGGTGCTGGTCGGCCCAGGAGACCAGCGCCACCGTGCAGGCGTGGTCCAGGTGGCGCAGCCCGGACCAGTCCAGTTCCACCGGCCGGTCCCCCGGCAGCCGTTCCAGGGTGTCCAGCAGCCGGGGCAGCCGCAGGAAGGTGGCGTTGCCGCTCAGCCGCACCCGGTGCAGCGGCTGCCCGGCCGGCTGCTCCTGCTCCTCCACCGCGATGTGCAGGTGCGAGGTCTGCCAGGCCGACTTGGCCACCGCCAGGCCCACGCCGATCAGCACCCCCTCGAACAGGTCGGTGGCGATGATCGCGACGGTCGTGACCACCAGCACCACCGCCTCGCCCAGGTGCCCGCGGCAGAGCGCGACGATCCGGCGCACCGGCACCAGCTTGGCGCCGGCGTGCACCAGGACGGCGGCCAGCGCGGTGAGCGGGACGAGCCCGAGCGCGCCGGGCAGCAGCGCGGTGAACACCAGCAGCCAGCCGCCGTGCAGGACCCGCGAGGCCTTGGTGCGCGCGCCGGCCTGGACGTTGGTCGCGCTGCGCACGATCACCGCGGTCATCGGCAGCGCGCCGAGCAGCCCGCAGACGGTGTTGCCGATGCCCTGGGCGGTGAGCTCGCGGTCGTAGTCGGTGCGCGGGCCGTGGTGCATCCGGTCGACGGCGGCGGCGCTGAACAGCGTCTCGGCGGAGGCGATCAGGGTGAAGGCGACGACCGTGCCGATCCCGGCGGGGCCGGCCAGGGCGGTCAGGGCGTCGCGGCCGGGCAGGTGCACCACGTCGAGCAGCCCGGCCACGTGGACGCGGGCCACCGGCAGGTCGGCGGCCGCGGTGACGGCGGCGGCCAGGCCGACGGCGGCCAGCGGGGCGGGGACGGCACGGGCGGCCCGTTCCGGCAGGTACTTCCAGGCGACCAGGACCAGCAGGGTGCCGAGGCCGAGGGCGACGGCGCTCGGGTTGGCCGCGGCGGTCAGCACGTCGCCCAGCAGGCCGGGCAGTCCGGCGATCTTCTCCGGCCCGGTGGCGGGGGCGCGGCGGTCGGCGAGCGCGTAGAGCTGGCCGAACACCAGGGTCAGTCCGATGCCGGCCAGCATGCCGTGCACCACCGAGGCGGACATCGCCCGGAACCAGCGGCCGAGCCGCAGGGCGCCCATCGCCAGCTGGAGCAGGCCGGTGCCGAGCACCAGCAGGCCGAGCGCGCCGACGCCGAAGCGCTGGACGGCGTCGGCGACCAGGACGGTCAGTCCGGCGGCGGGCCCGCTGACCTGGAGGCTGCTGCCAGGCAGCAGGCCGGCCACCAGGCCGCCGACAATACCGGTGACCAGCCCGAGTTCGGCCGGGACGCCGGAGGCGACGGCCACGCCGACGCAGAGCGGGAGGGCGACCAGGAACACCACCAGCGAGGCCGGCAGGTCGTGGCGCCAGGGAACGGCGCGCAGGACGGCGGCCGGGGTGCGGGGCCGGCCCGGCGGGCCGTGCTTGCGGAGGCGGCCCGGCGGGCTGTCGCTCCGGTGGGGCGGCGGGTTCACCCGGTCACCGCCAGGGACCGGGCAGGGGTGCAGCAGCGCATGGGGACGTTCCTTCCGCGCGTCCGCCGCAGCGGGCGCGCCGTTGCAAGGGCGGGGAGCAGGAGGAGGAGCGGGGAACGGGAGGGCAGGGGAAACAGCGGCGACAGCGGTACGGCCGCGGGTCCGGGCGGACCAGAGCGCGGCGGCGGGTGTCGGGTCGGTGCGGCCGGGGGTGCGTCCCTCGCTCGGGTGCGGCGGACCGGGCGCGCTGGTCCTGGACGGGGCCACCGGCGGAGTTCCCCCGCTCCGCGGTGCTCCCGAAACCCCCTGCCGCGGCCTCAGTTGGACGTCACGGGCCCGGCGTGGCACCGACGGTACCCAGCCCGGCGGGGCGGGCCCACAGCAGGCACCGTCCCTTCACCGCCACTGCACACCGGCCGCTCTTCCCGGCGCGGAGCGTCCGCTTCCCCGGGCACACCAGCGCGATCACCGTCCTGGCGTACGAATCCCCGCCGCCCGACGGTCCGCCCACCGCCTTCCACATTCCGTTGAAGTCCCCTTGACGCCCCGACGAGCCCCGCCCTACCGTGTTTCCACATACAGAAACCGTTCTTCCGTATGGTGGAATTCAGGAGATGAGCCCTCCGAGCCACTGCGGGCCGACGCAGGAGAGATCCGATGCCTCGTATGACAGCCGCCCGCGCGGCCGTGGAGATCCTCAAGCTCGAAGGCGTTGAGGTCGCGTTCGGCGTGCCGGGCGCGGCCATCAACCCGTTCTACGCCGCACTCAAGGCCGCCGGCGGGATCGGGCACACGCTGGCCCGGCACGTCGAGGGCGCCTCCCACATGGCCGAGGGCTACACCCGCGCCAGGGCCGGCAACATCGGGGTCTGCGTCGGCACCTCGGGGCCGGCCGGCACCGACATGATCACCGGCCTGTACTCGGCGATCGCCGACTCCGTCCCGATCCTCTGCATCACCGGCCAGGCACCCGTCGCCCGGCTGCACAAGGAGGACTTCCAGGCCGTCGACATCGCCTCGATCGCCGGGCCCGTCACCAAGGCCGCCACCACCGTGCTGGAGGCCGCGCAGGTCCCCGGCGTGTTCCAGCAGGCCTTCCACCTGATGCGCTCCGGGCGCCCCGGCCCGGTCCTGATCGACCTGCCGATCGACGTCCAGCTGACCGAGATCGACTTCGACCCGGAGGCCTACCAGCCGCTGCCGGTCTACAAGCCGGCCGCCAACCGCGTCCAGATCGAGAAGGCGGTCGCGCTGCTCCAGCGGTCCGAGCGCCCGCTGATCGTCGCGGGCGGCGGCGTCATCAACGCCGACGCCGCCGAGCTGCTGCGGGAGTTCGCCGAACTCACCGGCGTCCCGGTGGTCCCCACCCTGATGGGCTGGGGCGTCATCCCGGACGACCACGCGCTCAACGCCGGCCTGGTCGGCCTCCAGACCTCGCACCGCTACGGCAACGAGACCTTCCTCGCCTCCGACTTCGTCCTCGGCATCGGCAACCGCTGGGCCAACCGCCACACCGGCGGCCTGGACGTCTACACCGCGGGCCGCACCTTCGTCCACGTCGACGTCGAGCCCACCCAGCTCGGCCGGATCTTCGCCCCGGACCTCGGCATCGCCTCCGACGCCGGGGCCGCGCTGGAGCTGTTCGTCGAGGTGGCGCGCGAACTGCGGGACGCCGGCACGCTCAAGGACCGCACCGCCTGGGCCGCCGCCGCCCAGGAGCGCAGGGCCCGGCTCCAGCGCCGCACCCACTTCGACGACGTGCCGCTCAAGCCGCAGCGCGTGTACGAGGAGATGAACCGGGCGTTCGGCCCGGAGACCCGCTACGTCACCACCATCGGCCTCTCCCAGATCGCCGGCGCGCAGCTGCTGCACGTCTACCGGCCGCGGCACTGGATCAACTGCGGCCAGGCGGGCCCGCTCGGCTGGACCATCCCGGCCGCGCTGGGCGTCGCCACCGCCGACCCGGGAGGGCAGGTGGTCGCGCTCTCCGGCGACTACGACTTCCAGTTCATGATCGAGGAGCTGGCGGTCGGCGCCCAGCACCGCATCCCGTACGTCCACGTGCTGGTGAACAACTCCTACCTGGGCCTGATCCGCCAGGCGCAGCGCGCCTTCGACATCGACTACCAGGTCAACCTGGAGTTCGAGAACGTCAACGCGCCGGAGGTGGGCGTCTACGGCGTGGACCACGTCAAGGTCGTCGAGGGCCTGGGCTGCAAGGCGATCCGGGTCACCGAGCCGGAGGGCCTGCTGCCCGCCTTCGAGGAGGCCAAGAAACTGGCCGCCGAGTTCCGCGTCCCGGTCGTGGTCGAGGCGATCCTGGAGCGGGTCACCAACATCTCGATGGCCGCCGCCGACATCGACAAGGTCAACGAGTTCGAGGAGTTGGCCACCCTCCCCGAGCACGCGCCGACGGCGATCCGGCCGCTGGTGCCGTAACGCGGCGCACGCACCGGTCGCGCACGCCGGTCGCACGCACCGGCCGTACGCGCCGGGCGTCCGCGCCGGGCGGGTGGGGGCGGACGAGCCGCTCCGCACGCTCCCACCCGCCCCCGTGCCCGGAACATCGGCACGCCGACCGCAGTTGACCAGGTGACGGCCGCTACCGTGGCCCACGAAGAGGCCCGGCCCGACGACTTCCCGAAAGGACCACCCCCGTGAGCCTGTACGACATCCCGCTGCGCACCCTCGACGGCGCGGCCACCTCGCTGGCCGACCACAAGGGCAAGGCGCTGCTGATCGTCAACGTCGCGTCCAAGTGCGGTCTGACCCCGCAGTACGAGGGCCTGGAGCGGCTCCAGCAGCGGTACGCCGGGCGCGGGTTCACCGTGCTGGGCTTCCCCTGCAACCAGTTCGCCGGACAGGAGCCCGGCAGCGCCGAGGAGATCCGCACCTTCTGCTCCACCACCTACGGCGTGACCTTCCCGCTGTTCGAGAAGATCGACGTCAACGGCGAGGACCGCCACCCGCTGTACGCCAAGCTCACCGAGGTCGCCGACGCCGAGGGCCAGGCCGGGGACATCGCCTGGAACTTCGAGAAGTTCCTGCTCTCCCCGGACGGCACCGTCGTCGCGCGCCTGCGCCCGCCCGTCGAGCCGGAGTCGCCGGAGCTGGTCGCCGCGCTCGAGGCCGTCCTGCCGGCCTGACCACACGCACCGCGGAGGCCCGGGGCCCGCGGCCCCGGGCCTCCGTCGTGCGCGCACGCAAGGCCCTCCTCGGGGTGTTGCGGACATGCCCAAGCGCCCCTACCGTGTGTGCCCCCGTTGATCCATCGCCCACGGAGGGCCCACCCTGATGATCCGTCACATCAGAACAGCGGCAGGGGTGCTGCTCGCGGCCGGCCTGCTCGTCACCGGCACACCGGCCGGTGCCTCGCCGGCGGCGGCCGCCGAGGCGCCGACGGCCCTGACCGCGTCCGACTACACCCTCACCTCCGACTACCACCAGTACGACACCCTCGACTCGGCGCTCGCCACGACGCTCGGGACCTCCGCCGTGCACACGGTGATGGAGCACGCGAACCACGACCGGCAGGCGCTCCCCGCGTCCTTCTCCGTGGCCGGCCTGACCACCGGCTTCCGGTTCGACGACGGCGACGACTCCGACTGCCAGAGCTTCCCCCAGGGCATCACCACGAGCCGGGACGCCGTGGGGACCGCGAACAGCGGCAACTACGACGGCCACCAGCTCGTGCTGGTGAGCTGGTACACCAAGGACGGCTGCGGCGGCGCGCAGCAGCGCAGCCGGATCACCCTGGTCGACTGGGACGCCACCTACCCCGACACCTACCGCAAGATCCTCCTGGTGGAACCGACCGGCACCGCGGCCGCGCCGGACTTCAAGGACGTCCCGATCCACGCCGGCGGCATCTCCTGGTACGGCGACCACCTCTACGTCGCCGACACCGGCCGCGGCATGCGCGTCTTCGACCTGCGCAAGATCCTCAACACCGACACCGGCGGCACCGCCGACCAGATCGGCCGCCAGCCCGGAGGCGCCTACTACGCCCACAACTACGCCTACGTGCTGCCCCAGGTCGGCACGGTCACCGCGCAGACCGCCTCCGGAGCCAAGCTGGTGTGGTCGTCGGTCTCCCTCGACCGGGTCAGCAAGTCGATCGTGATGACGGAGTACACCTGCCAGGCGGACTGCGTCGACTACCCGAACCGCCCGCCGAGGGCCGTCCGCTTCCCGTTCGCCGCCGGGGCGACGACCTTCGCCGCGACGACGACCGCGAGCCAGGCCCTCCAACTGCCCTGGTACAACCTCAACGGCGTGGCCTCCCACAACGGCCGGTGGTGGTTCAACTCCTCGGGGCAGAAGGAGCTCTACTACTGGACCCCGACCGCGGGCGCCTCGACCTTCGCCTGGGTGGGCGGCGGCGAGAGCCTCTCCTACTGGGAGGACGCCACCGGCCCCGACCTGCTGTGGTCGCTGCAGGAGACCACGGGCGGGCGCAACGTCTTCGCGGTCACCCAGTCCACCTACGGCGGCGGCTGAGCCCCTGGCTCGGGGTCGGCGGGGACGACTCGCCGGGGCCCCGTGGCGCACGGCCCGGTCGACGACGGCGACCCCGGGCAGGACCGTCGGCGACGGTCTGCCGGATGATGGGGGCAGGGGCACGGCAGCGGATGTGAGGGCGACACGGTGACAGCAGGCGAATCCATGGGGCTGGAGTCGGGACACCGGTCGGCGGACCGCGAGGGCCCGGAGACCGTCGCGGCCGCCGACCGGCCCGAGGCGGGCACGGAGCCCCCGGGCGGGGGCGCGGGGCGTCGGCGTTCCCTGGTCCGACGGCTGGCGGTCCTGGTGCTCGTCCTCGTCCTCCTCTGCCTCCCGCCCTGGTGGACCCTATTCGCCTCCGGCGCCGACTGGCCGTTCCCGGTCCTCCTGGCCGGCACGGTCGTCCTCGCGGCCTGGATGGTCTCCTTCCCCTTCCTGATGGTCGCGGGCCACGGGCGGCGGCGCAGCGACCGGGCCGCCCGCGTCGCGGACACCAGCCTCGGGGTGGTCTGGGTGCTGTTCACCTGGTCGGTGCTGGGCGGCTCGGTGGACCTGCTGCTGGCCGGGCTCGACGTCGGCGGCACCGACCGGGCCAGGGTCGTGGCGGTGGCCGTCGCCGTGGTCTCGGCCGGGCTGCTGGGCTGGGGGCACCACGAGGCGATGCGCGTGCCCCGGGTGAAGCGGGTGGACGTGCACCTCCCGCGGCTCGGCGCCGGCCTGGACGGGACCAGGGTCGTGGTGCTGGCCGACACCCACTACGGGCCGATCGACCGGGCGGACTGGTCGGCGCGGGTCGCCGAGGCGGTCAACGCGCTCGACGCGGACGTCCTGGTCCACGCCGGCGACATCGCCGACGGCACCCCGGCCCAGCGCCGGGAGCAGTCCGCGCCGCTCGGGACGGTCCGGTCCCGGCTGGCCAAGGTCTACGTCACGGGGAACCACGAGTACGGCAGCGAGGCCCAGGGCTGGCTGGACCGGATGGCGGACCTGGGCTGGGAGCCGCTGCACAACCGCCACCTCGTGGTGGAGCGCGGCGGCGACGCCCTCGTGCTCGCCGGGGTGGACGACGTGACCGCGGAGTCCTCCGGCCTGGCCGGACACCGCGCGAACCTGGTCGGCGCGCTGGCGGGGGCGGACCCGGCCCTGCCGGTCCTGCTCGTCGCCCACCAGCCCAAGTACGTCCCGCAGGCCGCTGCCGCCGGCATCGACCTGCAGGTCTCCGGGCACACCCACGGCGGCCAGATCTGGCCGTTCAACTTCCTCGTCCGGATCGACCAGCCGGTGGTGCACGGCCTGAGCCGGCACGGGGAGCGGACCCAGCTCTACACCAGCCGCGGCACCGGCTTCTGGGGCCCGCCGTTCCGGGTCTTCGCCCCGAGCGAGATCACCCTGCTCACCCTGCGCTCGGGCGGTCCGTCGCCCGCCGCGTGACCGACCGCTGAAAGGCTCGAACCGGGGCTCAGGGCAGCAACAGCCGCGTCCCCGGCGGCAGTTCGCCGTCCCGGGCGGCGTCGCGCAGGTGCGCCAGCAGGGTGTCCCGCAGCGCCTCCGCCGCGCGGGTGAGCGGCACCTCGTGGCCGTGGGCGACGGCGATGGTGCGGCCCAGGCCGGGCCCGGCGAAGGCCGTCACCGCGAGGCCGGAGCGGGCGGCCACCATGCCGGGGACGACGGCGGGCCCGATCCCGGCCCGGACGAAGCCCAGCACCGCGTCCATCTCGCCGCCCTCCACCGCGAACTCCGGCTCGAACCCGGCCGCCCGGCAGGCCGCCAGGGTCGCCTCGCGGACGTCGTAGCCCTCCCGGAACATCACCAGCGGCCGGCCCTTCAACTCCGTCACCCGGACCTTGCGCCGGGCCGGCCGCCCGGCCGCGACCAGCACCAGCTCCTCGTGCAGCAGCTCGGTGACCGCCAGCGCGGGCTCCTGCTCCCCGCTCGGCCGGGTGATGGTCAGCGCGAGGTCCAGCTCCCCCGCCGCCAGCCAGCCGACCAGGTCACGCGAGCCGCCCTCGCGGACCACCAGCGCCACCCCCGGGTAGCGGTCCCGGAAGACCCGCAGCACGTCCGGCACCAGGCTGGTGCACAGGCTCGGCGGTGCGCCCAGCCGGACCCGGCCGCGGCGCAGCTGCACCGTCTCCTGCACGGCCAGCCGGGCGGTCTCGGTGTCCGCGAGGATGCGCCGGGCCAGCGGCAGCAGGGCGTCCCCGGCGTCCGTGAGCGCGATGTTGCCCCGGGTGCGGTGGAACAGTTCCGCGCCCAACTCCCGTTCCAGGGCCCGGATCTGTTGCGAGAGTGACGGCTGCGCGACATGTGCCGCCTCGGCGGCCCGGGTGAAGTGCCGGGTCTCGGCGACGGCCAGGAAGTAGCGGAGTTGCTGGAGCTGCACAGGGCCAGGATAGGCCGCATCGATAGCCCATGCCTATCGTCATGAGCCGCATCATGTCTTGGACGTACCCTCGCCGCCGTCCCTACCGTTGCTGCCATGACAACCGCGACTCGGACGGCCCGGCATCCGTCCACCCTGGCGACCCTGTGGCGGTCGACCGTCGGCAAGAAGGCGGTCATGGCCGTCACCGGACTGGCCATGCTGCTGTACCTGGTCGCGCACATGCTGGGCAACCTCAAGGTGTTCTTCGGCCCGGACGACATCAACGGCTACGCGGCCTGGCTGCGCACCATCGGACAGCCCTTCCTGGGCCACGAGTGGTTCCTGTGGATCGCCCGGGCGGGCCTGCTGGCCGCCGTGGTGCTGCACGGCGTCTCCGCGTACCAGCTCAGCCGCCGCGACCTCGCGGCCCGCCCGAGCCGGTACGTGCACAAGCGCCGCCGCGCGAGCTACGCGACGCGGACCATGCGCTGGGGCGGGGTGATCCTGGCGCTGTTCATCGTCTGGCACATCCTCGACCTCACCACGCTGACCGTGAACCCGGGCACCGATCACGGCCAGACGTACCAGAACATCGTGGCCTCCTTCGGCCGCTGGTACGTCGACGTGTTCTACGTCGTCGCGATGCTGGCCGTCGGCCTGCACATCCGGCACGGGTTCTGGAGCGCCGCGCAGACCCTCGGCGCCAACAACGCCCGCCGCGACCGGGCGCTCAAGCTGGTCGCGAACGGCCTGGCGCTGGTGCTGACCGCCGGCTTCCTGTCCGTCCCCGTGGCCGTGATGACCGGAGTCGTGAAGTGAGCAGTGGTGGCCCGAGGCGTGAAGTGAGCAGTGCTGACCGGAGCGGTGAAGTGAGCAGTGGTGACATGAGCTACCTGGAGTACACCCTCGGCGAGCCGGTCGCCGACGCCAAGGCCCCCGCCGGGCCGATCGAACAGCGCTGGGACCAGCGGCGGTTCGACGCCAAGCTGGTCAACCCGGCCAACCGGCGCAAGCACACCGTGATCGTGGTCGGCACCGGCCTGGCCGGCGGCGCGGCCGGCGCCACCCTGGCCGAACAGGGCTACCACGTGGTCCAGTTCTGCTTCCAGGACTCCCCCCGGCGCGCCCACTCGATCGCCGCCCAGGGCGGCATCAACGCGGCCAAGAACTACCGCAACGACGGCGACTCGGTCCGCCGGCTGTTCTACGACACCGTCAAGGGCGGCGACTTCCGGGCCCGCGAGTCCAACGTGCACCGGCTGGCCCAGGTGTCGGTGGAGATCATCGACCAGTGCGTGGCCCAGGGCGTGCCCTTCGCCCGCGAGTACGGAGGTCTGCTGGACACCCGGTCGTTCGGCGGCGTCCAGGTCTCCCGGACCTTCTACGCCCGCGGCCAGACCGGCCAGCAGCTGCTGCTCGGCGCCTACCAGGCGCTCTCCCGGCAGGTCGCCGCCGGGAACGTGGAGCTGCACCCGCGCACCGAGATGCTCGACCTGCTGGTGGTCGACGGCCGGGCCCGCGGCATCGTCGCCCGCGACCTCGTCACCGGCGAGATCCGCTCCTACACCGCGGACGCCGTGGTGCTCGCCAGCGGCGGCTACGGCAACGTCTTCTACCTCTCCACCAACGCCAAGAACTCCAACGCCACCGCGATCTGGCGGGCGCACCGGCGCGGCGCGTACTTCGCCAACCCGTGCTTCACCCAGATCCACCCGACCTGCATCCCGCGCTCGGGCGACCACCAGTCCAAGCTCACCCTGATGAGCGAGTCGCTGCGCAACGACGGCCGGATCTGGGTGCCCAAGGCGAAGGGCGACAACCGGCCGCCCGGGCAGATCCCGGAGGAGGAGCGGGACTACTACCTGGAGCGGATCTACCCCTCCTTCGGCAACCTGGTGCCGCGCGACATCGCCTCCCGGGCCGCCAAGAACGTCTGCGACGAGGGCCGCGGCATCGGCCCCGGCGGCCAGGGCGTCTACCTGGACTTCGCCGACGCGATCCGCCGGCTGGGCCGGGACGCCGTCGAGGCCAAGTACGGCAACCTCTTCGAGATGTACGAGCGGATCACCGCCGAGGACCCGTACCGGGTGCCGATGCGGATCTACCCGGCGATCCACTACACGATGGGCGGGCTCTGGGTCGACTACGACCTGCAGACCACCGTCCCGGGCCTGTTCGCGATCGGGGAGGCCAACTTCTCCGACCACGGCGCCAACCGACTCGGCGCCAGCGCCCTGATGCAGGGCCTGGCCGACGGCTACTTCGTACTGCCGCCCACCATCAACGACTACCTGGCCCGCCACCCGCTGCCGGCCGTGCCCGCCGACCACCCGGTGCTCGCCGAGGTGGAGGCCGAGGTCGAGGACCGGCTCAACCTGATCCTCGCGGTGGACGGCGACCGCACCCCGGACTCCTTCCACCGCGAACTCGGCGAACTGCTCTGGGACGAGTGCGGGATGGCCCGCGACGAGGCCGGGCTGCGCCGGGCGCTGGAGCGGATCCCGCTGCTGCGCGAGGAGTTCTGGCGCCGGATCAAGGTGCCGGGCACCGGGCAGGAGCTCAACCAGTCGCTGGAGAAGGCCAACCGGCTGGTCGACTACTTCGAACTGGCCGAGCTGATGTGCCTGGACGCGCTGCACCGCGCCGAGTCCTGCGGCGGCCACTTCCGCACCGAGAGCCAGACCCCCGACGGCGAGGCCGCCCGCCGCGACGAGGACTTCTCCTACGCCGCCGCCTGGGAGTTCACCGGCACCGGCGCGGCACCCGTCCTCCACCGCGAGGAACTCGACTTCGAGTACGTCCACCCCACCCAGCGGAGCTACGCATGAACCTCACCCTGCGCATCTGGCGCCAGGCGGGCCCGGACGCACCCGGCTCGATGACCACCTACCGGGTCGACGGGATCAGCCCGGACATGTCCTTCCTGGAGATGCTGGACACCCTCAACGAGGAGCTGATCACCCGCGGCGACCAGCCCGTCGCCTTCGACCACGACTGTCGCGAGGGCATCTGCGGCGCCTGCGGCATGGTCATCAACGGCCAGGCGCACGGCCCCGAGCGCACCACCACCTGCCAGCTGCACATGCGGCACTTCCAGGACGGCGACACCATCGACGTCGAGCCCTGGCGGGCGGCGGCGTTCCCGGTGGTCAAGGACCTGGTGGTGGACCGCTCGGCCTTCGACCGGATCATCGGCTCCGGCGGCTACATCACCGCCCCCACCGGCAGCGCCCCCGAGGCGCACGCCACGCCCGTCCCCAAGGAGACCGCCGACACCGCCTTCGAGCACGCCGAGTGCATCGGCTGCGGCGCCTGCGTGGCGGCCTGCCCGAACGGCTCGGCGATGCTCTTCACCTCCGCCAAGGTGGTGCACCTCAACGTGCTGCCGCAGGGCGCGCCGGAACGGGCCGCCCGGGTACGGGACATGGTCTCGGCCATGGACGCCGAGGGCTTCGGCGGCTGCACCAACACCGGTGAGTGCGCCACCGCCTGCCCCAAGGGCATCCCGCTGCCCAGCATCGCGGCGATGAACCGGGAGTTCCTGCGGGCCGCCCGCGGCTGACGACTCCCCCACGACGGTCGGCCCCTCGCTCTGGTGCTCAGGCGAGGGGCCGACGCCGTTCTGGAACAGGGCGTGCGGTCGCGGTTCGCGCTACCCGTACGGGTGGTGGATCGCCCGGGGCCGTGCTTCCTGACGGGGAATCGCGCTACGGTGGTGTCCGCTACGGAAGGACGGCATATGCCCGAGGTTCAGTCCTGTTCCGGTTGCGGCGGGTCCGGGGGGACCCAGAAGACCGAGGCCACGGTCGAACTGGACGAGGAAGGAAGCATGGTGCCCAGTGTCCACACCTTCTGGTCGCCCTGCGGCCGGTGCCACGGATCCGGAACGGTGATCGTCGGATGAGGTTCGTCTTCGAATGCGTCGAGTGCGGTGGGCACTACCTGCCGCCCGAGGAGATGGTGTACCCGGACGGGCCGGCCTCGCCGGTCTGGTGCACCGCCTGCCAGAGCGCCAAGCGCGCGGCCGGCGTCCGGGAGGACCCGTTGCTCGCCCGGGTCGCGCTGGCCGCCGCCCGGGCCGCACTGGCCCGGCGGGCCGCGGAGGCGGCCGAGCAGCCCGCCCGCCCGGACGTCCGCCCGTCCCGCCCGCCGCGGTCCCGCCGGGCCCGCTCCGGCCCCGGCGTGCTGCGCGGCAAGCTGGGCTGACGGCCCGCGGGACGACGGGTCGGCGGGACCAGGGCCGGGGCACACGAACCGACGGTGCGTCAGTTATCCGCCACGACAATGAACTTGTGCGGACCCGGGACGTGCTGGCACATTGTCCTCCCTCGCACGACAGCCTTGGGGGACATGGCCATGCAGCCGACCGATCCTTCCGATTCGACCCGGGCCGGACAGACCGGCTCCTTCCCGTTCGTTCCGCCGCCTCCGCCCGGCGGGCCGCCGACACCGGCCCCGTTCGGGCCGCCGCCGCCCACCACCCCGCCGCCGGCCTTCACGAGCGGTCCCGCCGGCACCCCGACCACCACCCGCGTCGCGGTCACCAACCGCATCCTCTGGATCGGGCAGGCCGCGTACCCGCTCGCCAACGTGGCCCGGGTCGGCACCTCCCTGATCGTGCCCGGCCGGCGCCGCGCGCTCCTGCGGCTGCTCGCCTTCGGCCTGGTCGTCTTCCTGCCGGTGCTCGTGATCGCGCAGGCCACCGACGGATCGTCCTCGGACTCCGGGTCCGGCACGCTGCTCCTCGTCGCGATGATCCTCGTGGCGCTCTACTTCCTGATCTTCACCTGGCCGGTGCTGCGCCGGCCCGACCTGTACGTGCTGGCCGTGGACACGGCCGGCCCGCCGACCGCGGTGCTGGCCTGGCTCACCGCGGAGCCGGCGTTCGAGCTGCAGGCCACCATCACCCGCGCGATCGAGAACCCGCAGGCCGAGTTCCAGCAGATCGTCCAGACCATCAGCGTGGACCTGCGGCAGTACCAGTTCGGCGACAGCGTCAACATCTACGGCGGCCAGGGAAACACGGGAGTCAGCAAGTGAACGACAACGAGCGTCCGGACGTCCAGTACGGCGACCGCGTCACCATCCACGGCGGCAGCGGCAACGTCGGCATCCAGCACAACAACGGGGCGGTCGGCGACCAGGCGCTGCCGCCGGAGGTCGCCGCGCTGTTCGCCCGGCTCGCCACCGTGGTCACCGAGCTCGCCCGGGACGGCCGGCTCCACGAGGCGGACCGGCAGAGCCTCGCCGAGGCCCTGCCGGTGCTGACCAGCCCCGCCGCCGAGGAGCCGAGGAGCCGGCGCAACACCCTGCTGCTGCTGGCCGGCCTGGCCCAGAGCGTCGGCGAGGCCGCCGCGCCCGCGCTGGGCCTGGCGAACCAGCTCCTGGCCCTGCTCAGCGGCTGACCGACCGGCCGGCGCCCGCCCGCTCGCGGGCGCCGGCCTACGCCGTACCCCTGGCCTCCGTCTCCGCCGCCGTCTCGGTGAGGAAGCGTTCCACCAGCTCGGCGACGGTCTCCGGGGCGTCCTCGGGGCTGTAGTGGCCGACGCCGGGCAGTTCGACGGCCCGGCCGCGCGGGAACGCCTCGGCGAACAGGGGCAGGAAGTGCCGGGCGGCGAGGGTGCGGTCGGCCGCGCCCCAGAGCGCGAGCGCGGGCAGGGCGGCGAGCGCCGCGCGGGCCTCGGCGCCCGGGGTCTCGAAGGTGTGCGCCCCGGTGGCGAAGCCCTTCGCCCAGCCGATCGCCCCGGCGGCCTCCGCGGGGGACGGGAAGGCCGCGCCGTAGGCGGCCAGCCAGGTGTCGGTGATCAGGGCGTTGTTCTCGAAACCGTTGAGCTTCAGGGTGCTGAGGACGGTGTGCCGGAGTTCGCCGAGGACGGCGTCCAGGCTGCCGTCGGCGTGCGCCCGGGCGATCCAGCCAAACCACGGGGACTCGGCCGCGTTGGCGGCGAGCGCCGCGCCGAGGCCGGGCTGGCCGAACGGCGTGGGCCCGTTGACGCTCACCACCCGGGCGATCAGCTCCGGGCGGCGGGCGGCCAGGCCCATGCCGACCGGCCCGCCGAAGTCGTGCAGGACCAGGGTGAGTTCGCGCAGGCCGAGGTCCAGGACGAGCGCCTCCAGGTTGTCGACGTGGTCCTGCAGCCAGTAGGTCCGGTCGGCCGGGGTGGCGCTCTTGCCGAAGCCCATGTGGTCGGGGACGACCACCCGGTGGGTCGGGGCCAGGCGGCGGACCAGGTCGCGGAAGAGGTAGCCCCAGGTGGGTTCGCCGTGCAGGCAGAGCACCACGGGGCCGCTGCCCTCGTCCACGTAGTGCTGGCGGAAGCCGGCGGCGGTGCTGAAGTGCGGCCGGTACGGGAAGGTGCCGTCGAAGGTCTCGTGGGCGGCGATCATGGTCGGGCTCGCTCCAAGGTGGTAGCAACTTAAAACCGCAAGGCCGAGGCTAGGCCTTGCGGTTTTATTACGCAACCACGCTGGTCGGAGCGGTCCTTAGCGGTCTCAGAACAGCGCCTCCTGGGTGTCCGGCTCCGGCGGGCGCAGACGCTCCTGGAGAACCAGGCCCTCGGACCCGCGGCGGGTGACCGGGCTGAGCGTCCAGCCGGTGAGCAGCCGGGTGTCCAGCAGCAGCGGTCCGGAGCCGTCCGCCTGGTCCAGGAAGAGGTGCCGGCCGACCGGCGCGCGGAGCCGGCCCGCGAGCACCGCGCCGTCGGCCAGCCCGGCGATCTCCCGGTACGCCTCCGGGGCGCCGCCGGCCAGTCCGTAGCGCTCGACGTGGTCGACCACCGGCCGGTCGGCGAGCAGCTCCACGGCGTGGCCGTCCAGCAGCCGGTGCGCCCGGGCGCGGGCGTCGCCGAGCACCGTACGGCGGTACGGGACGTCGCCGTGCGACCACCACTGCTCGGTCTTGATCCGGGACTTGTACCGCTCGCGGGCCAGGCCCGAGGCGGCGACGGTGAGTTCGGCGCGCCGGACCGCCGGCAGGGCGCCGCGGGCGGTGAACGCGTAGGCCAGCGCGCCCTGTTCGAGCAGCCGGCTGTCGCCGCGCTGCTCGGCGGTCAGGCCGACCTTGAGCAGGCCCTCGCCGAACCAGGCGAGGTAGAGCAGGTAGGTGCGGCCGTCGTCGAGGATCTGGTCCCGGGCGAGGGCGAGGCCGCGGTCCACGCTCTGGCAGGCCGGGCACTGCGTCGCGCCGCCGCCCGGGTCGATCACCGCGTGGTGCGGGCAGGGCGTGCGCTCCGTCGCCCCGACCAACCAAGCCCCCACGCAGCGGCGCGGGCCGCCCAGCAGCCAGCCGACCTCCACCCCCGGCGCCACGGCGCGCTCGTGCACCTGCGCGCCGCGCGCGGCCCCGAGCACGGCGCGGCCGTCCCGCCAGCTCAGGCCGGTGGAGACCCAGCCGGCGGGGCGGGCCTGGCGCTCGGGGGTCTGCGGGGGCTGCGGGGGGATCGTCACGTTTCTCCTGGCCGTCGGTAGCCGACGAGACTACCCGGTGCCACCGACAGGCCGGGCGGCCCGACGCCGCCACACCCCTGCCACCCCGCCCGCCGGCCCCCTCGACAGGGTGTCAGGTCCGTGGCGGCCGGCCCCTCCTTCCCGCCCGAAAGCCCCGCAGGTCACCGGCGCTTGGCCGGGCGGGGTGTTCACGTTCTATTGTGGCGGGCGCGGTCGGCGGCGCGGTCGGGAGGCGGTGCCGCAGCGGCCGCATCGGGCGCGAGGCGAATGGGGTGGGCGGACGGTGTCGGGGCGGCGGAGCAGCGGGGTGCTGGCGATCTGGGCGGAGGCGCAGCGACAGCAGCAGCGCCGGGAGGAGGCCCGGTGGCGCGCCGAGGCGGCGGAGCAGCGCCGCCGGGAGCGGGAGCAGCGGGAGGTGCAGAAGGCGGCGGCCCGCGGCGAGCGCGAGGCGCAGCGCGCCTACCAGCAGTCGCGGGAGGCGGAGGTGGCCCGGCGGACGGCCGAACTGGACGCCCGGGTCGAGGAGTTGCGGGGGCTGCTGGCCGCCGGGCTGGCCGCGCCGGCCTTCGGCCCGCAGGCCCTGCTGGCGCCGCGGGCGGTGCCGCCGTTCGATCCGGGGCCGCTGGGCGAGCCGGTGCCGATGCCGGACCAGTCCTCGGCCCGGTACTTCGTGCCGCCGCCGGACCCGGTGCAGGCCCGCAACCCGGGGGTGCGGCAGCAGTACGAGCAGTACCTGGCCCAGGCCCGGGCCCGGTTCGAGCAGGACTGGTACGCCGCGCAGGCCCGGGAGGTGGACCGGCAGCACCGGCTGGCCGCGTACCACCAGGAGTACCTGGCCGGGGTCGAGCAGTCCCGCCGGCAGCAGGAGGAGCTGGCCGCCCGGACCGAGGAGCTGCTGCGCCGGCTGCGGGCGGGCGAGCCGGAGGCGGTGCAGGAGTACTTCACGGCCGGTCTGTACGCCTCGGCGGCCTGGCCGGAGGGCTTCCCGCACCGGCTGGCGGCGGCGTTCGACGCCGGGAGCCGGCAGCTGGTGGTGGACTGGGAGCTGCCCGGGCCGGACGTGGTGCCGGCCGCCGGCCGGGTGCGGTACGTGAAGTCGGACGACCGCGAGGCCGAGGTGGCCCGCCCGGCGACGGAGCGCAAGGCGCTGTACCGGGAGGTGCTGGCGCAGTCGGCGCTGCGGGTGGCGGTGGAGCTGTTCCGGGCGGACCGGGACGGGCTGCTGGACTCGGTGGTGCTGAACGGCTTCGTGCTCGGCATCGACCCGGCGACCGGCCGGGAGGCCGAGCGCTTCCTCTCCACCCTGACCGCCACCCGGGCGGGCTTCGCCGCCCTGGCACTGGACCGGGTGGACCCGGTGGAGTGCTTCCAGGGCCTGGGCGGCCGGCTGTCGGCGCGCCCGGAGCGGCTGGACGAGGTGCGGCCGGACCGGCGGCCGGAGAGCGTCGGCGGGAGCCTGGCCGGGCACGGCGGCGAGGACGAGCCGGACCTGTTCGAGATGGACCCGCTGGACTTCGAGGAGCTGATCGCCGAGCTGTTCCGGCTGCGCGGCTTCCGGGTGATGACCACGGCCCGCAGCGGCGACGTCGGGGTGGACGTGGTGGCCGAGGACCTGGACCCGGTGACCGGCGGCACGATCGTGATCCAGGCGAAGCGCTACAAGAAGACCGTCCCGCCGACGGCGGTGCGCGACCTGGAGTCCACCGTCCGCCACCACGGCGCGATCAAGGGCATCCTGGTCACCACCGCGGGCTTCGGCCGCGGCTCGTACAGCTACATCGAGGGCAAGCCGCTGGCCCTGGTGAGCGGCCCGGAGCTGGTCGCCCTGCTCGCCGAGCAGGGCCTGCGCGGCCGGCTCGGCGGCGACGGCTCCTCCGCCGCCGCCTCGGCCGCCGCGAACGACCGGTCCGAGGAGGCGCGCGAGACCGCCCTCACGGTGAGCTGGCAGAGCCGGACGGCCGGCGGGGACGCGGTGGAGCTGGACGTCACCGCCTTCCTGTGCGCCGGCGGCCGGGTGCTGAGCGACGAGCACTTCGTCTTCTTCAACAGCCCGCAGGACCCGGACGGCGCCGTGCGGCTGCACCCGACCCGCTCGGTGCCGGGCGAGCCGACCCGGGCGGCCCGGCTGGCCCTGGACCTGCACCGGCTGCCGGCCGCCGTCGAGGAGGTGGTGGTCGCCGTCTCCACCGAGGAGGAGGACCACCCGGCGCTGCCGCTCGGCTACGTGCACGGGCTGGCGCTCGCCGCCGCGTACGGGCCGGGCGCCGGCGGACCGGACGCCTGGGCGGGCCCGACCGGCGGGGTGCCGGACAGCGCGATGCTGCTCGGGGCGTTCCGCCGGGCCGCCGGCGGCTGGGAGTTCAGCCCGTCCGGGCGGGCGGTGACGAACGGCCTGGCCGGGCTGGCGGCGGCCTTCGGCGTGGCGGTCGAGTAGTCGGCCGGGCCCCGGCCCCTTCCGGAACCGTCCGGAGCCTGCCGGGGCCCTTGGTCCTCAGGGTCCGGCGTCATACCTGAGGAGGAGAAGGCCCCCCGCCGTCCCGCCGGGTCGGCGGGGGCCGACCCTCCGCGTGGCATACGAATCGCATTCGAACAGCTTGGGATGATGTTACGGAGTTAAACATTCCGTTAATCAGCCCGAGGAGTCCACGTGACGTTCCCCGCAACCGCCGTCCACACCGGCCGCGCGGCCGCCCGAGCCACCAGCCTGAACAAGGTCTACGGGGAGGGGGAGACCCGCGTCGTCGCCCTCGACAACGTCAGCGTCGTGTTCCCCCAGGGC